>CAINVQ010000122.1 GCA_903854175.1 uncultured Actinomycetes bacterium
GCTTCGAAGCGCCGTGACAACACCTGGTCATTCATACGCGCTCCAACGCTTGGTGGCATGGTGGCTCACATTGGTGTTGTCATCTTGGCGCTCGGCATCGTGACTTCAACTTCGTACACCACGCGTGAAGAAGTTTCACTAGCTCCAGGACAGAGCACAGTTATAAGTGGTCAGTTAGTTAAGTACTTCGGTATGCACGAAGTAAAGGATTCGCTTAAAACCTCTACTGAACTCATTGTGTTAGTTGGGCGTCACGAACTTCGCCCAGCCATCACTACGTTTAATGGCAGATCAACTCAGAGTGTTGGAACTCCAGCAATTGATTCAAATCTGCTGCGAGACGTCTACGTCACATTTGACGCGGTGGGTGGCAACGGACAAGCCTCTGGGGCGCAGGTTCAAAACGACCTGCCAGCTGGCTCAGTAGTTCTTGGAGTCACAGTTGAGCCACTTATTGGCTGGCTATGGATAGGTGGTCTGATTATTGGACTCGGAAGTGTGCTTTCGTTCCTTCGTCGCAGACACAACAATGAGGTGTCGAGTTGAGACGCATTGTCGCAATCTCAAGTTCTGCACTTCTTGTTGTAGTGGTTGCCTTCTCAGTGTTCCTCGGCACTCGCCATGCGGTCAATGACGCCACCAGCGTTAAGAGCCCACTACTCGGCAAAATGGCCCCGAGTTTTTCCGGTGAAGAATTGAAAACAAACTCATTCGGTGGCAATTTTTCACTCTCGAAGTACCGCGGTGACATTGTGGTCGTAAATTTCTGGGCCTCGTGGTGCGTCCCTTGCCAAGTGGAATCTCCAAACATCTCATCATTCGCTTGGCAACAAAAAAATAATCACGTGCAAGTCATTGGAGTTGTTTTTAATGACTCAGTTGGCTCCGCGACATCATTCGCAAATAAATACGGTGACCTTTTTCCATCAATTATTGATACCAATGGCCTTATTGCTAATAGCTACGGCGTCACATCTCCACCAACGACGTTTGTCATCAATGCGCAGGGTCAAGTAGCAGCGACACTTATTGGTCCAGTTTCGACCAAGCAGCTAAATGAAGTTGTCAGTCGGGTCCGCGGATGAAAATACTGAAGTCCTTTTCTTTGTGGCTCGCGGCCTGTGTCCTAGTGATTAGTGCTGCATTCATTAGCGCACCAACTACTTCAGGCACCGAGTCACGCATTACGCATCTTGAAACGTTGGTGAAGTGTCCATCATGTGAAAACATCTCAGTTGCGGTAAGTAACTCAACGTCTGCAATTGCCATTCGAAATGAAATCTCAGCATCAGTCAAGAGCGGCAAAACTGATACTCAGATTCTGACGTCACTCGAAGCACGCTACGGCACACAAATTCTCCTGAGTCCTTCAACATCAGGCATTGGCGTTGTTCTTTGGCTAGGACCACTACTTGTGGTGCTCGCAATCCTTCTAGTAGGACTTCGTCTTAGAAAAAGGACGAAGTGAACCGCGAAGAGCAAGTACTAAGAGACGAAGTCTCATTACGCGAAGCATCGCTACAAGACGCTAAGCGTGAACTCGACGCTGAAGAACTTTCCTCAGCTGACTACGAGCAAATAGTTACTCGTGAAGAAAAAGCAATTGCCATTGCCATAGAGAAGATCGGCGCGCTCAAGGATGTATCCCCGAAAGTAGTTGTCCGAAGGACCAGAAATAAGCGACTGCTTGTTGTGGCGATAGTTGCGTTCAGCGCGGCAATTGCCATAATTCTCTGGTCAGCACTTTCTCCTCGTCAGCAAGGAACTTCAATTACTGGTTCAGTGCAACTTGGAAATAGCGCACAAGTGAAGCAATTGCTCCTAGAAGCAGAGGCTGATGTTGCTAACGGTCAAGTTGCGACGGCACTTGATGCGTACAGTCAAGTATTAGCAATTGATCCCAAGAACGTCACTGCGCTCACACAGTCTGGGTGGCTTGACTTCAGCGCTGGAAGTAGTTCTAAGAATGCGGAACTTGTAATCAAGGGAACACGACTTATTTCCGAGGCTGCAGATCTTGCACCAAATAATCCTGGCCCAGTGCTCTATGAAGCAATTATTGCGTCTTCGTACAGTGGTGAGAAGAAGATTGCTACGCAACTGTTTAAGCAGTTCTTGTCACTCAAGCCGTCTCAAGGTCAGCTGGCGATTGCAATACCGTTCTTAAACAAACTTGGTATTAAGCCGTAATTAAAGGCCCACGCCAAAAAAACTAAGTGCAATTCCGATTGACCCACAAAGCAATAGACCACTGACCACTCCCTTGCGGAGAAGAAACATCCAAGCGAACATTAGAGCCAATAGAGGGATTTGCCAGCTGTGATGGAGTGCTCGTGTGAGTGGAACTGCAGCGCCTGCAATTGCTCCGAGGACAGCTGTTCCGGCTCCAGCAAAAAATGATGTGACATTTTTATTTTTTCTAATTCGCTCGAACCGCGGAGCACCGACGAGTACGAAAATAAATGAAGGGGCAAATGCAACAAACGCAGCAATCAATGCTCCAGTTATTCCACGCACGCTGTAACCAACAACGGCAACAGTCTGGACTACGGGCCCAGGAGTTATTTGACCTAGCGCAACTGCATTAAGAAATTGCGCACTACTCATCCAGTGATACGTAGTTACAACGTCGTGTTGCATGAGTGGAATGATGACGAAACCGCCACCATAGGAGAGTGCTCCTACTTTCAACGCAACGAAGGACAACGCTCCTAACCCTGTTAGTGCAGCACCGTGTCCAAGCGCCATTGGACCCATAAATCCAAGTCGGTGATCAGAAGATCGAATCAAAACTTCCGTGAGCCCACACGCCAGAAGAGCAAGTACTACGAATGCAGGGAAAAAGATGGAACAGAGCCCTCCGAGCGTTGCGTAGAAGAACCAGCGTGGGCGCTGTGAAGTTGTAAACCGCTGCCAGCTTCCCGGGAGTAATTGAAAGGCAGCATTGAGTGCCACGACTGCAACACCAGCACCTGCACCTCCAGCAGCACCAAGGATCCAATCAGTTGGGTGCTTGGTTAGAAACACTGCAGCTAACGCGATAATGAGAAGTAATCCTGGTGCGATGAAACAGACTCCACCAATGAGCGCTCCGCGAGCTCCACGAAGCTTCCATGCGCAGAATATTGCGAGCTGAGTTGATGCTGGCCCGGGAAGTAAATTTGTTGTTGCGATGCTGTCTTCGAACTCAGATGGTTCAATCCAACTATTTTTCTCAACACATAGTTTTCGAAGAAGTGCAATGTGTGCTGGTGGCCCACCAAACCCTGTCACCCCAAGCCGGAGCCATTCTCTTGCTATGACGCCTAGGGGAACTCGCTCAGTCGAAGAACTCATATCGACTGTTGACGTGTATTAAGCCGTGACTCGACACGTATCGTCACCGCGTGCGCGTGACGTGAGTGTTACTCGAGTTGATTTGGCGCCGAGGCCTTCGAGCATTCCAGAAATAAGTCCACGGTCAACCGCACAGAGCACGGGGTGCTGTGTTGCGGCGGCGCCAAAAGGGCAGTTGTCTGAAACTACAGACTGTGACGAACCCTTTTCTTCGGTGTGTGCATCAAAGCCGTGGGCCGTGAGAATGCCAGCAATTGATTCCATGGCGTTTTTAACCGTACGAGTTGATTCAGTTGGTGCCACTGATGAACCGAGTGTTCGACCGTACTGAACGCCAACGTCGTGGGCCATTTGTTCTGCAGCATCTGGGCCAAGGCGCTCGAGCGCCATCTCCAAGAGTGCAACGAGTAGTGCATCACGGCGAACTGAGCCGTCCATCACGAAGTTCTCATCAACCACGCGGTATCCCTTGGAAGGACGTCCAACTGTGGTTTTACGGACATTGTCAAAGGTGACGTATCCGGCTTCGCTGAGGCGCTCTAGGTGGTGGCGGACAACGTTGGCGTGCACATCACAGTGCAGCGCTAGGTCAGCTGCGGTGGCGCCAGGATTATCGCGTAAATAGAGGTAAATCTTTCGACGGGTATTGTCGCCAAAGGAATGGGTGAGACTCGTCACCGAGGCGGTGAAAAGTTCGTTATCTAGTGGCGAATTAGTCACGTTTAAAAGTCTAGGTGCGTAAGAGTCAACCACGACGGTAACCTCTGATGACTACTAAAGGACCCCCTTGACGCTCAGCCCCCAACTCCGCAGTGAAATCGGTGCACTTGTTGAACCACAGCTCGTTCGCACCCTCGAAGAACTTGGCTTTCTTGGAGCCATTGGAGAAGTAAATGGATCTGTTCGAGTTGAACTCGTGCTTCCCGTTACCGAGTGGCCGAATCTTAATGTCTTAGAAGACCGAATCAGAAGCATTAGCCCAGGCGCAACGATTGTTGTTCGCTCCATGAACGACGAAGAGCGGTTCGGTCTTCGCAACTTCCTTCGAGGCGCCATGCAGGCGCCAGCTGGTCCCGGCCTTCACGACCACGGCGCAGATGCGAAGCCAAAGTTTCTTGACAAACTTTCGCGCACACGCGTGCTTGGAATTTCTTCAGGTAAGGGTGGAGTAGGAAAGTCTTCGGTCACGGTCAACTTGGCGATTGCTCTCGCGCAAGCCGGACACCAGGTTGGTGTGCTCGATGCTGACGTGTACGGATTCTCACTTCCAAAGATGCTCGGTGCAACAAATGACCCAATCATTCTTGGTGACACCGTTATCCCTACTTTGGTGCACGGCATTCGCTGCGTATCAATGGGCTACTTCGTTCCAGACGAGCAGCCAGTTATCTGGCGTGGTCCAATGCTGCACAAGGCCATTGAACAACTCGTCACTGAAGCATGGTGGGACGAGCCAGACTTCCTCCTCATTGACATGCCACCAGGAACTGGTGACGTTGCGTTGACACTTTCTGAAGTGCTTCCTCGTATTGAGATGTACGTCGTTACAACGCCACAAGCAGCA
>CAINVQ010000123.1 GCA_903854175.1 uncultured Actinomycetes bacterium
GCATTCCCATTTAGAGAAGAAGACGTCGCGGGTGTTGGTATGCCACGTATTGGAGACGGAATCATCTTGGTTGACGGCGAAGGTCGCTTAGAGTTCGCAACACCTAATGCCACGAATGCGCTACACCGACTCGGTGTGTATGCATCAGTGGAAGGTCGCACCCTTCGTGAACTTGGCCTAAAGGCGAAAGCTCTTGAGCGCTCGCTCGAACACGCAATTCCTGCACTAGAAGAAATTGACCGTGGTCACGACATTGCAATTGTGTTGCACAGCATTCCACTGCTCGATCACGGGACCGTAACTGGCGTGATGACGCTGGTTCGAGATGTATCAGATCTTCGCCAACTTAACCGTGTGGTGCTTAATAAAGAAGCAGCGGTACGAGAAGTCCACCACCGTGTGAAAAACAACCTGCAGACTATTTCTTCACTTCTTCGCCTCCAGGCTCGTCGCACCGAAAGTGACGAGACAAGAGTTGCTCTTCACGAAGCAGAGCGTCGCGTTCGCTCAATCGCTGTGGTGCACGAAGTACTTTCACGTGAACCAGGCGAAGAAGTGGTCTTTGACGAAATTGTTCGCTCAATTGTTTTGCTGGTCGAAGACACCGCCCTCGCGTTCCACCCAGTCGAAATTGTCGTCAACGGTGAACTTGGAACTCTCCCCACTGACCTCGCAACACCACTCGCAGTGGCACTTGCAGAGTTACTCACCAATGCTGTGGAGCACGCGTTCACTGAATTTGGTCCTAATGAGGACGTTTCAGGCATTGTGACACTGCACCTATTTATTGACGGTGCGAACGCGGTTGCTGAAATTCGTGATAATGGTCGAGGACTCGGAGCCGATTTCACTTTGGATGTGCCAACGAGTCTGGGGCTCTCAATTGTGCGTGACTTAGTGCGTGCACAACTACATGGTTCAATAGAGATGACGTCAGTTCCCCAAGATCAGGGTGGTGGAACGTTCGTTCGAGTTACGGTCCCTACGACCGAGCGAGATTAAGCCTGAGCTTGACGACGGCGAGCGGCGAGCCACTGCTTGCGAAGCTTGCGGCGCTCGTCTTCAGTAGTTCCGCCCCAAACACCAGATTCCTGGTTGGTGGCTAGAGCAAACTCAAGGCAGGCCTTCTGAGCATCACAGTTGTCACAAACGCGCTTGGCGGACTCAATTTGGTCCGTAGCCATGCCAGTTGTGCCAACAGGGAAGAACAACTCAGGTTCAGTGTCACGGCATGCAGCATCACTGCGCCAGTCAGCGTCATCCCAGGCGTGTGTGCGGTTCCAGATCAACGACATGAGTAATCCTTTGTTTTGCTTGAATTGCTTGGCTTTATTGCAAAGTGCTCAAGCGAAGGGATTTAAATTTTACTTACCCCAGGGCCTAAAAACAAGGGGTGATTTGAATATTTATTCGTACGTACCCCTTTTAACCTGGCAAACTCTTTTAATGCCTGAGATTTTCGCCCACCGTGGCCTTCATGTAACTGAGCGTGAAAACACAATTAGTGCTTTTCAGGCGGCCGTGGCTCTAGGGGTTGACGGCGTCGAGCTCGATGTTCGCAGAACTCGTGACGGCGTTCTTGTCGTGCACCACGATCCCCACATTGAAGAGCTGATCATTGCAAACGCCCTCGCGAGCGAGCTCCCTTCGTACGTTCCAACGCTGCAAGACGTAATGAGTGTTTGCACCGAGATCACGGTAAATGTTGAAATTAAGAACATCCCATCTGAACCGGGTTACGACGCATCGGGTGATTTTGCTCGAAGTGTCCTTAACTGCCTACACGAGAACAACTGGGAATCTAGCGTCGTCATCTCGAGCTTCGATAAGGCCACGTGCGCAGTGGTTCGCTCATTTGACTCAATGATGGGCATTGGTTGGCTACTTTGGAAAGAAGAGCTTGAAGATGCTATTACTCAGTCTCACGTGCTTGGCTTTAATGCCATTAACCCTCACTTCACAAAAGTGAACGCTTCGGTGATGGCCAAGGCCAAGGAATTAGGAATAAAAGTGAATACTTGGACCGTGAACACACCAGATGACATTTCTGCAATGGCAGCACTCGGCGTTGACACGATAATTACTGATGATCCGAAAACTGCATTGGCTCTGACCAGGAAATAGGCCAATGTTTGTTGCTCGCAAGTAGGTACTAGATTATTCCCTATGAATATTGTCGTTTGCGTAAAACAGATTCCAGATCCGGCAGCGCCGCAATCCTTTGATGGATCGCACAACCTGGACCGTTCTGGAAAGTTAATTCTCGATGAGGCCGACACCTACGGTGTTGAAATGGCACTTCAACTAGTTGATAAAGCTGGTAGCGGTGAAGTGACTGTTGTCTCAATGGGTTCGGCCGCTGATCTTGCTGGAGTGCGTAACGCACTTGCGATGGGAGCCGCAAAGGCAATCATGGTGAGCGACGACTCACTTCGTGGAACCGATGCACTCGGAACTGCGAAAGTTCTCGCCGAAGCAATCAAGCGAGTAAACCCAGACCTCGTACTTTGTGCCACTGAATCTTCAGATGGTTACACCGGAACTACTCCAGTACAGATTGCAGAGCTTCTTGGCCTTCCTTCAATCACAGTCGCAAAGTCAGTAACTGTTGACGGATCAGCTGTGAAGATTGACCGACAGACTGAAGCTGGTTACGACGAAGTCACCTCACCACTCCCATGTGTTGTAACGGTGACTGCTGGTGTTGTTGAGCCACGTTACGCATCGTTCAAGGGCATCATGGCTGCAAAGTCAAAGCCAGTTGAGATTCTCAGCATTGGCGACCTCGGACTTGCTGCAGTAACTGGCCCAGCCGGTGCTCGTCAGCAAATCACATCAGTAGTTGCTGCTGAATCTCGCGCAGCTGGTGAGAAGCACGTTGACGAAGGTAATGCTGCTCAAGAAATCATTACGTTCCTCGAATCAATCAAGGTCTTGTAGGAGAACATCATGGCTATTTCAAATATTTGGGTAGTAGTTGAACCAGGAAAGTCTGGACTCACAACAACATCACTCGAACTCCTATCGCACGCACGTACATTTGGCGCCACTGTGTCAGCTGTTACTTGGGGTGACAATGGTGCTTCATTCGCAGCGCAGGCTGGCGAATACGGTGCAACAACATTGTTCGACGTTGGTTCACTTGGTGGAGCGCTTCCGGGCGTTCCGGTTGCATCTGCAATTGCAGCTCTCGTTGCCAGCCAAGGCGCACCAGACGCTGTACTTATTCCAACGAGCTACGACGGTCGCGACATTGCGGGACGTCTTTCAGCTCGCCTTGACCGCCCAGTTCTTACGAACGTAACTGGTCTAAGCGATGATGGTGGATTCGTAACAGAGCACCCAGCATTCGGTGGAACACAGATTGTTAAGGCAAAGTTCACCGGCGAAGGCCCTGGAATCATTGTTGTTCGCGCTAAGTCATTCGCAGCTGAGTCTGCTGGTGGCGCAGCTGCAAACGTAGTGAGTGCACCTGCAGGTGACACTGGAGCAACTGGTGCAGCAAAGATCACTACTTCACACGTTGAAGAGCGCACAGGTCCACAGCTTGAAGAAGCATCCATTGTTGTTTCTGGTGGTCGCGGGCTCGGTGAAGCTGCAAACTATGTACTCATTGCAGACACCGCGAAGCTTCTCAATGGAGCTGCTGGAGCGAGCCGTGCAATTGTTGACGCCGGCTGGGTTCCTTACTCAGCTCAGGTTGGACAGACCGGTAAGACCGTGAAGCCAACTGTGTACATTGCGTGTGGAATTTCAGGCGCAACTCAGCACATGGTGGGCATGAAGGGTTCTAAGAACATTGTTGCTATCAACAAGGACCCAGAAGCTCCTATCTTCCAGATGGCAGATTTTGGAATTGTTGGTGACGTTCTCAAGGTTCTTCCAGAACTCATCGCAGCGCTAAAAGCACGCGGCTAAGTCACTTTTTCAATGAATCCCCGGCCTTTTGGCCGGGGATTTTTTGCGTAAAGACGTATTTTTAGCGCTTTATTCTTTAGGCTGTTGTAACACTTATGAGCGGCTCTCTCCTTCACTCAAACTCACGACGGTGGTGGGTACTTGCTGTAATGAGCGTTACAAGCTTGATGATTTCTCTCGATGCAACAGTCATAAATATTGCTCTGCCGAGAGCACAAGCTGATCTGCACTTCTCTTCAGCTAACCGTCAATGGTTGATTACCGCTTATGCACTCGCTTTTGGTTCATTGTTATTGCTTGGTGGACGACTGGGTGACCACTGGGGTCGCAAAAAAGCTCTCTACCTAGGACTCATTGGATTTGCTGCTGCCTCTGCTGTTGGAGGAGCCGCGAATAGTTTTAACGTCCTCGTCACTGCACGTGCGGCTCAGGGAGTTTTCGGTGCACTACTTGCACCAGCAGCGCTTGCATCAGTGATGTCCGCATTCACCAACCCAAAAGAGCGTGCTAAGGCATTCGCCATCTTTAGTGCGATCAGCGCATCAGGTGCGGCGATCGGACTTTTACTTGGTGGAGCGCTCACTGAATGGCAGTCGTGGCGTTGGTGCCTAATCATCAATCTGTTCTTTGCTGCGATTGGCATTATTGGCGTGGCCCTCTACGTTGAAGGCTCAAAGAGAGAAAATAACGAACGGCTTGACTACCTCGGCACACTGCTTGGAAGTGCAGGGCTATTTTTCGTGGTCTTCGGGCTTGGCCACGCGGTAACAACAAGTTGGAGCAATAGCGCAACGTGGGGAAGTCTTGTTCTCGGTCTCGCACTTCTAGCCATATTCATTTTCTGGCAAGAGAAGGCCAAGAACCCACTGCTGCCACTTCGAATTTTGACGAGCAGGACTCGTGGTGGATCAGCAACTGCAATATTCATCACCAGTGTTGGAGTTTTTGGAGTATTCCTTTTTCTTTCGTATTACCTCGAAGGCACTCTTCACTACTCACCACTTCGAACTGGTTTCGCATTCATGCCACTGGTTATTGCAATCCTTATTTCATCTGCCCTCGCGAGTGCACGACTACTACCAATGATTGGCCCTCGGCCATTGGTTCCAAGCGGCATGCTGCTCTCGATGCTCGGAATGATCCTCTTTACGAAACTTACTGCTGAACCCGACTACCTCGGACACGTACTCCCAGGGCTGATTGTCACTGGACTCGGACTTGGAATGATCTTTGCACCCGCAACGGCAAGTGCAACAGCAGGTGTTGAAGACAAAGATGCTGGCGCCTCTTCGGCATTTTTGAATACTCTTCAGCAAATCGGTGGCTCAGTTGGTACCGCACTCTTAAACACAATTGCGGTTTCAGTCACACTTCGTGCAGCAGAAACAGTTAAAAACCCTGCAGAAATTGTTCAGGCCACATTGCACGGTTACGCCGTTGCATTCTGGTGGAGTGCAGGGTTCTTTGGTGTCGGTGCACTACTTGTATTAATTATTCTTGATTCAGGCGTTCCTGAATTTGAAGAAGAGAACGTTTCGCTGTACTAAATAAGCGGCCACGGATATGGTGGCCAGTCACTGTCTTCATCGGGTAGCGGAAACTCAGCAAAAGTGACTAAGTCTTGAGCTCTCACTTGAGCAAACGCCAGCTCACTTGGTGAAAGATAGAGACCTAATTCGCCAGTCTTTCCATTAGCAAATTCATTTATTGCAGCTAAAACTGACTCAGGGACGGGTTCTCCGGCGTAGTCCCAAAGGACAGTGCGGAGTTTGTCCTCTTCGTGGAACGTAAGACCATTGTCAATGGCCCAACACCTTGTCCCGTCATAGATAACGTGACCAGCTTTTCTATCTGCGTTGTTAGCAACGACGTCTAGTGCGCAGAGTCGGTGAAAATAGTCATTGAACTGGGACATCTCTCGAAGAGTGAAGTAGTGGTCTTCTAAGTTGTCATCAACCCAGTACTGCAGTGAACCAATCCCGAAGGGTAAATCTTCACGAGCAACGGTAAGTGGCACAGTGTCAAAGCCAAGAATCTGGTCGAGCTCGTAGGTCGCAACTTCACGTCGCCAGAGGCCATCGGGAAAGTCCCACAGAGGTCGCTCACCAGCTTCAGCTTTGTAACACGCCTGCGCAGTAAGTCCATCAAGAGTGATTGTTACGAGTAGTGCCTGGTTCGATGATCCAGAGACACGCCCTTCAACTTCAACTGCTCCTTTAGTGAGAAGAGTTCGTTGTTGTTCGAGGTCCATGGTTACTTAATTGGTGGGCGGTGACCATTGGTGCGTGGACAGTCGTGACCCTTGGGGTCAAGCGGTCCTTCACAGAGTGGGCAAGGAGGTCGTCCAGCTTCCACAAGAAGCCTGATTGCGATCGCGAGTCCACCGGCCCACTCCTTTGAAAGAGTGAGCTCCAAGTCATCTTCATCGTCCATTGATTCAAACGTGACTTCGATGTACTGCTCGTCTTCATCAACGGCAATAGAAATATCTCCAACAGCGAAGTCAACTTCGTATTCCGGCTCAAGTGTGAAGTCATCTGGGAGATGTCCAGGTCCACGTGCAAAATCATTAAGCACTTGACCAAGCCATTCAGCGAGTGCGGCGAGTTGCATTTTCTCGCACTTGAGAATGACCAGTCTGCGACCTTGGCGTGCTTGCAAGAGAAATAGTCGATTACCAACTTCACCGCGTACGCCAACCATTACTTTGTCTGGTGCATCAAAGATGTAGTTCATGAAGGAGCGAGGTCCTTAAGTGACCCGGTGTTGTTTACGGTGAGCACGATTGGAGTTGTTTCGCTGAAAGTAATCGCGCTAACTGAGCAGGTAGAAATAACAGTTCGCTGAAAGAGGTCGAGAGGAACTCCCTGCGCATAGGTGACGGCTGCCTTAATTGGGTCAGCGTGACTTACAACAACGATTGTCTTGCCACGGTGCTTCTTTGCAAGACGTTCAAGTGTGGTCCACATGCGTAGCTGCATCTCGGTAAATGATTCACCTTCTGGGAACCTGAACGTGCTTGGTGCGTTCTGTACTGCGCGCCATTCTTTCTTCACGCGAAGTACTGCGAGCTTCTTGCCGGTCCATGTGCCAAAGTCACACTCGAGTAGGCCACGCTCAATAATGGGACGGATCTTTAATGCCTTGGCAATTGGAGCTGCAGTTTCGCGAGCACGCTCGAGCGGTGAAACATAGATTGCAGCGGGCTTATGACCAAGTTCTGCAATGCGCGCAGCTACTGCTTCAGCTTGCTTCTTTCCAGTTTCAGAAAGATGAAGACCGGCAGCACGTCCAGGCAGAACAGTACCGGTGGTCGCAGTGTTGCCGTGTCGGACCAAAAGAATGGTTGTGAATGAACTTGCCATACAACGACTTTAATCAGTTGCTAGTTAGAAGTAACCGGGATGCGTCGTGGACCAGGATTCGCTTCAACTGGCCAGCGCTTTCTCGAAAGTTGTGCAAGCTTGTGCAGCAGTGCAACGGCACCTGGGTCATCGTCGCCAGGTCGAGTCTCAATGAGTCCCTTTTCCTTTAGAGCGCTCATAAGTTCACGACCCTTGTCAGTTCTCACAATCACGAGGGTCCAGTCACCAAAAGCACCAATGCCACCAGTTGAAATATCTGCGTGTTCAGCAGCAAAGTCAGGACAGTGAGTGCAACCTTCACGAGTAAAGGCGTGGGCTTCTTTTAGAGGGACCTCATGGAATTCACCATCGTTAGTCCAGATTTGAAAGACGCCCTTGATGTTCATCTTTTTGATGTCGGCGCGCTTGATGTTGTACTTCGCCTCAAAGAGTTCTTCGAAAATTGCATCGTCAAATGTCTTGGAGCAGAGAAGACCAATTGTGAAACCTAGACGTCGTGCAATTTTCCCAGCCTTGCGAGACTGCATTACTCCTGGAGCTGAAGCCATGCAACCCATTCCAACGAGTGCAATGCGCTCAGCGCCACCTTCTACGGCCTTTGGATAGGCGAGGAGATTCGGAGAGTAGGTGTAACGAGACTTTGCGGTGTCAAGAACGTCTTGACGAGTCGTAGCAACGCGAGGCTCTGCGCGCCAAGTAGTGCCGTCACCTTCGAGACCGCTTACAAGCGCTGCGTCAATGACGTCATTTTCGAGTGCATAGATAAGCAGCGTTGAAACAACACCACCGTCTTGACCGTTGTCGAGAATTGATGCGTCCGTTGACTTCGCTAGGAGAACGTCACCAATGCCGTAGACCTCATCGTCGGTGCGTTCACGAGCAAATTTGTGAGTATCGATCTCACTTTCCCAGTTTCTAAAGCGAGGACATGCGCGAGTACAAAGGGTGCAGCCAGTTTCACCATGGGTGCAGTTGTCACGCCCACCGTCAATATCGAGGTGCCAGGGTTTGTAGACGCCATTTGCTGATTCGTAGTCAAGGACATCATGAGGGCAGGCAACCACGCATGCGGCACATCCTGTACAGAGCCCAGAAGTTACAACTTCGCTAAATAGTTCTTTCCACTGGGGCTTCTCGATTGCCATGTAAATACCTTACTAAGACGCTCAGGTATAACTTGCGGGTACGCTCAGCGCGTGCCAGAAATACTTGAAGTCGAGTCGTACCGTGAACTTGCTGACCGCGTGGTCGGCGCCACGGTCGTGCGCGGATGGGCTGACCCTTATTCAGCCAAGAAACTCTCTTCAGTACAGCAGTGGGCTCGTGCTGTCAAAGGACTCAAGATAACTGGAACATCACGTAGAGGCAAGCTAATGCTGATGGAAACATCTGGCCCAATGCTCGGTATGCGATTTGGCATGACTGGTGTACTGCTGATTGATGGTGACGCTGGTATTGATGGACTCTTCTACGGACCACATCGATTCAAAGAAGAGTGGATTCGCGGCGGGATGGAATTCAGTGACGGCAGAAAGCTGTTGTTGCATGATCCTCGAAGACTTGGCCGTTTTGAAATTGATCCTGATCTCAGTGACCTCGGTCCTGACGCGCTCACACTTAGTAAAAAAGAGTTTGATCAGATCGTCACCATTACGAGAGGAGAAGGGCCAGCACTTAAGGCTCGACTCCTTGATCAGTCGGTAGTAGCTGGAGTAGGCAATCTTCTCGGTGATGAGATTTTGTTTCGTGCAGGCATCGATCCGCACACGCCATCTGGCACGTTGAGTGCTGATGAGAAGGTAAGACTTTACAAAGCATTTACCCAGACGTTGAAGACGCTTAAAAAGCGTGGAGGATCTCACTTAGGTGACCACATGGATGGACGAAACCCTGGGGGGTTGTGCCCTAAAGATGGAGGCGCAATGCGAATTGACACCATTGGCGGACGAACAACCTACTGGTGCTCAAAGCACCAGCGTTAAGCGCCGTTTAGAAGTCCTTCAAGATGAGCTGGCTCGTAAGGGCCAATGATGAGTTGTTCTAGAACGCCAATTCCTGTTCCGCGAGCTGACGTTGCTTTAACAATGTGCTGAATGTGAATATTTGGATGTTCTAGTGGGTTTAGTTTTGAGAGCACTAGAACTTCACCATCAACAACTGGCCCACCGTGCCATCTTCCATGTCCATACTGAGGATGTGAGTATCCTGCTCCACGCATTTGGAATCGAAATAGAGGCGTCAGTTCAATCGTCTCGTTACCAAAGAACAACGTGGCACTCTGCATCCAACGAGTCTTTGGCGTCATAACAAGGTCCATGCTCGCGGTCTCGTGCGTTATTGGACTCGCGTCTGTAGGAAGTTGCGCTGCTGAGCGACTTATTGGTGTGCCAATGCTGTCGTCAAAAGTCATGAAGTGAACACCACGGTCTGAGAAGTTAAGTGGTGACCACAAGAAACAGAGTTGTGGCACGCGCGTTGATGGAGCACCGGGAAGTGGTTCGCCAACCGGGCGAACACCCCACGAGCGGTCTTTGGTTCCATAGACAGTTGCTGGCAGTTCAATCCTTCCCTCAGGAGTTTCAAGCCATCCACTCCAGGTGCCAAGTTGAGTGGCTCTGGTGACGTCCATGAAGATGCGTGGACCGTCGTGCATTGTTTGACGAGGCTCTTCATAGACAGCGGTGCGAGTTGTGTAGGTGAGGTCACAGCTGAGACCTTGTTCTGGTGCGTTCACACGAATGCGGTTAACTCGCATTGGCTCAACGATCTCGATTGAGATAGGTCCTACTGTTGTTGGTCGTCCAACAAGTGCATCACTGGCGAAAACGCTGTACTGCTTGTCGCCTAGAACAACGGAGAAGGCACCGTCGATTACTCCGCGATTTGGATAGAGACCAAGGGCAACCGCGAAGTAGAAATCCTCGGTGTAGCCGTTGAACCAAAAACGGTCGTAGGCATTTGGGTGCCCGTCCATAACGTGGCTAAGAGGTTGCGCGGTCTGGTGGATAGGGAAGTCATCTTCAGGAAGCAGCATGCTTTTCCAATTCATCTAGGGCGTTCCACTTGTTTGCGGCATTAATTCCACGCTCAATCATGGTCATGAACATTCTGTCTCCACGCTCTGTGCGCTCGACGAGCACTGCAGCACATACGAGCATCACAACTGGCTGCAGTGTGTATCGAGAAAATTCTTTCCTGGCAATTTCTAATGGCATTGAACCACCTAGGCGTGAAAGTTCAGTGAGGTAGAAGTTAATTAACTCGTCTTCGTAGTGGTCGCGGTCCTCGGCGGTAAGGCTGGTAGTTAAGAAGTACGCAACATCGAGCATTGGACTTCCAACGCTGACGGTCTGCCAGTCAACAACACACAGTGGAACTTCACCACCCTTTGCATCAAAGAGAAGATTGTCGGTTCGAAAATCACCATGCGTGACGCAAGGGGCATAAGGCTTATATCCACGGAATGCTTCAAGACTGTTCGAAAGCCTTTTTACAAATGAAAGCAGTTCTTCGTCAACTGAGTCTGCGTAACGATCAATGAACTGGGAAAACAATGTTGGAAGTATTGCTTCCATAAGTGGAGCGAGTGATGTACTAACTCCACCGAGCCAGTCAGCGTTATGAAGCTCAGTGTTATTCATTGTTGGGGCGTGTAGCCCGGCGAGCTCTTTGAGTCCCGTCATAGCCATCTCTTTGGTGATGCCTTCAAACTGGTCAGCAACATTTGCTGGCGCCATGTCCTCCAGAAGAATTAAGAAATTGTCTTCGTCGTCACGTTCGACGTAAAAACACTCAGGCGTTCTCGTTTCCAGCGTCGGGGCTAGA
>CAINVQ010000124.1 GCA_903854175.1 uncultured Actinomycetes bacterium
GCATCAGGTAACCCGAAGATGGTCATTAATGGAAAGTACGGAAAGAACGATTCGTAGGTAGGTAGCCCTCTGATGCTGTGAATGACTTTGCCGTTCTTTACGTCAACGGTGTAGGGGTCAGCACCCTTTACAACATTGTTTGCAGAGCGCTCAATAACAGATACTTCAGGCTGTGCATATCCATGACCTCCATTGTTCTGTCGCCAATGGGTTTCAAGTGCGAGTGGAATTACAACAACTCCGAGCACCAAGGTAGTGAGTACGATTTTTCTAAGAGAAAAAGCATTTGACCACTTTGTTTTTGAAGCAATAAATAACAGCGCAGAAGCAAAAAAGTATCCGGTGAAGGAAATGTAGCCCCAGTGCCACTGAGCAGGCTCACTTGAAACGAGGCCAATAAGGAGGGCAAATAGTCCAGAGGCAAGATAAAGAAATGCGTCAGAGCTAGCTGCACTCAGCGATAACCACCATTTTGTAACGGGGCTAATAACCCGTTCAATGGTTGCTTTCATAGTTGAATTCTAGACTGCGAACTGCAAAAACTAACGACTCTTCTAGTTACGCTCTGCGACTTGGCTGGTACGTAACTGGTGGATACTCTGACTTGAAGAAATGATGAATCATGTCAGTACTTAACGTTGCTCGCTCTTTTAATACTGCGTGAGAGGTGCCGGGAACAATTGCCAGTTGAGCTCCCGGGATTGCTTCGTACATTGACGTGGTGTGGTTGAGCTCCATCAGGTCATCATCTCCCACCATGACAAGCATTGGAACGGTAATGACACTTAAATCAGAAACACTGTACGCCGGCTCGGTGTCAAACATATACAGCGTCTTTTCAATAACTGCACGTGCGTGCTCTTTTCCACTTGGCGACAGCTCACCGTATTTTGTGGCCCACTCTTCGAACTGTTCACCTTCGAGGTGAAACATGGGCATTGGCCTCAGACCGTCGTAGTGATAGTTCGCCCCAACAATCGCCACACGATGAAGGAGGTCAGGTCTCTTCATGGCAACAATGAGTGCCACGTTCCCGCCGTCACTGTGGCCTACAACAAAGTGCTTGCCTCCAAGGTGTTCCATGAACGCAATGGCTTCATCAGCCATTTCTTCGTAATGAAATGGCTGATCAGTATCGCCAGTCCTGCCGTGTCCCCTGCGGTCAAAGGCTGCTACTCGGTACTTCTTGTCAAAGTGAGGTGCGACATTTTTAAGCAAACTCCCACTACTGCTCATGCCTCCGTGAAGAAGAATCAGCGAAGGCTTTTTCTTTCGTTTGCTCACGTAGGTCCACGTGGGATGTCCATTTAAAGAAATGATTGTCACGTACGTATCGTATTACCTACTCAAGTAGCATTTTGAAATGCGAGCCTTTTTAATTACTGAGTCCGAAACTGAATTTTCAGCACACGTTGCTGATGCCACTACAGAAGCCAGTGATGCAACTGACATCAAGATAAAAGTTGAATTCAGTGGTATTAACTTCAAAGACACCATGGTCGCAGTTCCCAAAAGCCGTGTTCGTAGGTCCCCGAGGCTCATTGGTGGAGTTGACGCTTCAGGAGAAGTTGTGGAATCTTCAGATCCATCACTGCCAGTTGGTGCAAAGGTTGAAGTGCACGGCGGAACATTTGGCGTAGCCAGAGATGGTGGATTCGCTGAATACGCCTACGCGCCGTCACGTTTAGTTAGCGTGCTCCCAAAGCAAATTTCAACTCATGACGCAATGGTCATTGGAACTGCAGGCTTCACCGCAATGCAGAGCATCCTCGCACTTGAGAACCACGGACTTAAAGCCGGTGGAGAAGTTCTTGTAACTGGAGCAACCGGTGGCGTTGGATCAATGGCCGTGGCATTTCTCGCCAAGCGTGGATACCAGCCAGTCGCATCTACTGGATCACCGCAAGAGTCACAGTGGTTACTTGAGCGAGGTGCAACACGAGTTATTTCTCGCGATGAAGTGAGTGACAAGGTTGACCGTGTTCTTGGATCAGAGCTCTGGGACGGAGCAATTGACTGCGTGGGCGGAGCAACCCTCGGGCAAATTCTTAGATGTCTCAAGTACGGTGCAGGAGTTGCCGCCAGTGGACTACTTGGTGGCGCAGATATTCCTGCAACTGTCTATCCGTTCATTACCCGCAACGTTGCACTTCTTGGTATTGACTCAGTTGAAGCTGGAAAAGACATTCGTGCGAAGGTGTGGGCAGCTATTGCTGATGCGTCACTCGACATAACCGAGCTGATTGACCGAGTAGCAACTCTGGAAGAACTCCCAGATGCGCTAGCAACTGTTGCTAAGGGTGCTTCGCGAGGTCGCATCCTTGTTACTCCTAGCTAAGAGTTAGCAACAACCTTCGCTGCCTGCATGGCTGCGTCACACGTCTTCTCAAGATCAGCGTCACTGTGCGCAAGTGAAACAAACATGATCTCGTACGCTCCAGGAGCAAGCGCAATGCCGCGCTGGAGCATTTCGTGAAAGAACTGACCATAGATTCCATTGCTGCAGATGACTTTGGCTTCTTCAATGTTTCGCGGAGCATCAAACGAAGTCTTTGAAAGATAGAGACCCATGAGTGGCCCTTGCACCGGAGTCTGCACGTGTAGTCCCCCAGCAGCAATTGCACCAGACAGATCACTGGAGAACTTTGCAACTCGAGCACTAAGACCAGCAATGTCATTTGCAGATACACGCTTAAGCACCGTGAGACCAGCACTCATGGCAAGAGGATTACCAGAAAGCGTTCCAGCTTGGTAAACCGGGCCGTTTGGAGCAATGACGCTGAGAATTTCCCTTGAAGATCCAAATGCCCCAACTGGTAGTCCACCACCAATTACTTTTCCGAAACACCAGATGTCAGGCTTAACGCCAAAGAAATCTTGTGCACTCGAGTGACTGAGTCGAAATCCGGTAATTACTTCGTCAAATATAAGCAGTGCCCCAACGCGTGTGCACTCAGCACGAAGTTCCTTAAGGAAGGTTTCGCTAGGAGCAACGAGGTTCATGTTCGCAGCAACCGCTTCGACAAGAACGCACGCCACAGTTTCGTCGAGTTTTGGCACCACGTTGTAGGGAGCAACCATCGTGTCGGCAATTGCACCATCAGTAATGCCAGCAGATCCAGGAAGTCCCATTTCTGCAACGCCACTACCACCAGCGACAAGGAGTCCATCAGAGTGGCCGTGATAACAACCATCGAACTTCAATATCTTGGAGCGGTTTGTATAACCGCGAGCCAGACGAACTGCACTCATTACAGCTTCTGTTCCCGAGGAAACAAAGCGAATCTGTTCTAGACCATCAACGCGAGAAACAATTTCTTCTGCGAGCAAGACTTCTTCACGAGTTGGAGCTCCGAATGTTGTTCCCTTAGTAGCGCCACTTTGAATTGCAGCAACAACGTCAGGGTGCGCGTGACCAAGTAGTGATGCACCGTAGGACTGAACAAAGTCAATGTAGGAAGTGCCTTCAACATCTGTGACGTAGGCACCACTTCCAGAAGCAACGGTGTAGGGAGTTCCCCCAACTGAGCTGAAGGACCGGACCGGAGAGTCAACGCCACCTGGAATTACTTTTTTAGCTCTTTCGAACCATTCATTATTGGACACAGTGCGTTGCCTTAGTTTCTTTTAGGCATCTTAAAGGTCGAAAAGAATTTTGATCGACTCAGTCAGTCGAGCGCCCTGGTCGGTTCCGGCGGTATCTTTTAGAACCGCTGTTGGCTTGTGAGAAATCTTGCCAACAATTGATCGAACGAGCACATCAATCTTCTCTTTATCAGCGGCACTCAGCTCAGTGAACTCCTGGAGTCGTCGCTGAAGTTCCACATCAATGATTTTGTCTAAATCATCTCGAAACGAGCGGATGATCTCAACGGCTCCACGAGCACGCTGGTCATCTAGATACTTCTCAGTTTCAGCATCAACAATTTTCATGGCGTCAAGAACAGCTTCTTGACGACCAGATAGTGCGCCGTCAACCTTTGCTTTAAGAATCTCTAGGTCAATACGGCGAATTGAAGGCAACTCTTCGACTTCGGGTGACACTGATCGCGGAACGCTGAGGTCCATGACAAGAAGATCATGGCTTAATGATGCAACTGATGCTTTAGAGATAAGTGGATCAAGCGTTTCAACTGCAGAGATAACCAGTGAAGCTGATTTCATAAGGTGATCAATTTCTTGCAGCGTTGCCACGTGAACCCTGGCATCTTGCACTTCGTTGCTAATTGACTGCGCATTAGCAACTGTTCGGTTGCAAATTGTTACCTTCGCAACACTGTCATTGGTCGAAAGAAGTGACTTAACAATTCCGGTAGCGAGTTGACCCGCTCCGATAATGACTACTTCTGCATCTTTCAGCCCCCCAGCGTGCTGCTCAGCTGCGAGCTGAACGGCGGCTTGGGCGAAACTTGTGGTGCCTTTAGAAATGTTTGTTGAAGAACGAACCTTGCGGCCAGTTGAAATGGCCCTGGTGAAGAGCTCATCGAGTTCATTGCCACTGGTGTGCTCAATTTGAGCGAACTCAAGTGCGCGTCGGATCTGTCCGAGAATTTCGAACTCCCCTGGAACTATGGACTTGAGTCCTGAGGTGACTTGGAATAAGTGATTGGGTACGTCTTTGTCGAAATGGATGGTCATCTTGTCGCTGAACAGAGCAGCATCAATTCCCGCCGCCTCAGCAATGGTTTCGGTGATCTCGTCAACCGCACCGTGAAATCGGTCAATGACGGCGAATACTTCTGTGCGAAGACAGGTTGAAACAAATACCGCTTCGTAGATGTTTCGGTGACTCATGAGGGTGCGCAAAACCTTGCCCCAGTCATCTTCGAGAACAGTTACTTTCTCGAGAAAATCAAGAGAGGCGTGCTCGTGGTCAATGCCTACTGAAATTATTCCCACGCGTCCTCCTGACTGAACAAGTCTATTCTCCGGCTACCACTTCAAAAAGTCGGCCGAATAGGTCTAATAGAAGGGGCTGACCCAGATTTGGCCATTATTACAAGGTGAGACTCCGTACTCAGGATTAACGCTTGTCACCGAACCACCCTTGGCGATTTGAACCCCAATAGAAACAGCCGTCGGGCAAGTCTTTTGATTTCCAACAGGAACGTCACTGTACGCAAAAGAGAATGTTGTTTTTCCATTTTGCAGAATAGAAAGAGCTCTTGGCGCCTTGTTCGCTTTGGAATCAGTGAACTGGATTGGGCCATCTGCTGAGACGTTAACGAGTGTGCTCTTTAATATGCTTCCTGTTTTATCTTGAAGAATAAGAAGTGGCCACCCGTTTAGAACACAGTTACCAAATGTTGCCTTGGTGAGAGTAATGCTCGACTGAATAGTGCCAGCGGCGCCCTGGCCTTGATTGAACACTCCGCGAAAGTCGCTCCCCAAGCAAGCTGGGCCGGAGGGCACAGTTCCCGCAATAGTTGTTGTTACAGCTGCCCCCTGTGTAGTTGTTGTTGAAGAATCTCCGCCAATGACTGCGTGACGGCTAAGTGTGTAGATGGCTGCAAAGGCCACAAAAATAAGAATGGACTTCAGTCCCCTTCTCATTTATTAAAGTCCTCTGGATTTATCTGATCAAGGAACTCACGAAGCTCTGCAACGAGTTCTGCTTCGTCTAGTTGTTCTGGAGTCTCTGATCCATCGTCATCAAGATTCATAACTTTGCCTTCAGCGGCCATAAGTTCATCACTAACGAGAATTGGGGCACTCACTCGCATCGCAATCGCCACTGCGTCAGATGGTCGAGCACTCACGAGAATCTCAACGTCATCTTTTAAGAGACGGAGGTTGGCAAAGAAGGTGTTGTCCTCGAGGTGAGTGATCTCCACCGCGAAGATTCTCCCTCCGAGTGCAGTAATGGTGTTCGAAAGTAGATCGTGCGACATTGGACGAGGAGTTTCAACCTTCTGAAGTGCGTACGCAATTGCAGCTGCTTCAGGTGCGCCGATAAAAATAGGAAGGACTCGATCACCGCCGACTTCTTCAAGGAGCAGCAATGGAGTTGATGAACCAACATCAACTCTCACCGCACGAAGAATTACCTCAACCATGGTGCCAGCCTAGACGTAGCGAGGATAAGAAAGTTGGCGTCAGTTTCCAAGAAACTGCGACAAAGCACGCTCTAAAAGAACGCTGCGAAGAACACCAATTTCACTGGCGAGCTCGCCAGCCTGCTCCTTGGCGCCGTCGGCACTCTTTAGAGATGGCTGAGAATTGAGAATGTCCTCAAGGACCCCGACTTCTCGGTCAACAACGCGACGAAGAGACGCGAGAATTCGAACGTCAACGCCACGGTCAATCAAGTTTGAGAGTGCGTAGCCAATACGAACATCAACGTCAGTAAAGACAGTGTCGTTAGCAACATTGGAAGAAATGATTAGTCCAGCTGTTTGTAGCTGATTAATTACGTCAACATCAAGTCCGGTTGCGATTGAGAACTCACGAAGGGTGAAGTACTTCGTAGGGCTAGAAGTCAACGCTGGGTGACGAGGGGCTGGTGTTGCAGGAAGAAGTGAGAGTGGCTGAACGCTTCGTTCAGGAGCGTTCATTGCAACAATGTTGCTCTGCGCGGCGCGTGCAACTTGGCGAAGTGCTGGCATGCCCGGTGTGTCGTCTAGAAGTCCTTGTTCAATAAGTCTGATGCGAACTACGCGAAGTGGAACGAACTCTTCTTGAGCCAGGCGAATTGCTTCTCGAAGACACGCCACGTCGCGCTCTGAGTAGAGACGGTAGCCCTTGCGACTACGAGCTGGAAGAACAAGTCCCTTGTCTTCGTAGTAACGAATCTTCGAGAGCTCAATGTCGGGAAATTGCTGACGCAGTTCCGCGTGAACTTCTCCGATTCTCATTTTTGGGTTCGTGCTCATAGGGTTGATTCCCAGAACACTAGTTTGAATTTTCCGACCTGAACTTCGTCAGCTGAGTGCAGTGCAGTCTCTTCAACTCGGGCACCATTTACATATGTCCCATTAAGTGAGTTGAGGTCTCGAAGGGTAATTCGTCCGCTCGCGGTGCGAGTGAAAATGGCGTGATGACGAGACACCGAAACATCGTCGAGCAAAATCTCGCAGTGTTCATCACGGCCAACTGATGTGAGCTCGTTAGTCAACGTAAATTTTGTTCCAGCGTTCAGTCCCGTTGCCACAACTAACTGGTCACCGTGCTTGCCACTGGGATCAGCATTTGCAGCTGGATGCAGTGCTTCTTCTACAGCAACAACGGGAAGGGCA
>CAINVQ010000125.1 GCA_903854175.1 uncultured Actinomycetes bacterium
CAAATGATTTAACGCAACATTCTGTCGCAGTTCAAGAACGTGACATGCCAACGACGTTGTCGCCTAGGTCAATGAAGTGTTGTGCAATCGCAGCACCAATGCCGCGGCTTGCTCCAGTGATAATTACGTGACGACTCATAGCTCTATCTCCTGTAATAACTCAAGCGTAGGTGGTGCGTATTGAGTTTCAAAGCTTCTAATTCTCTTAGTAAGTCCAGTAAGAATTCCTGCAGGTGGCATTTCAATAGATGTTTGAACGTTCTCTGGAAGACACAATGTTGCGTCTAGAAACTCAACTGGTGAAGTTAGTTGACGTGAAAGTAATACTTTCCATTCATCTGCAGTGGTATGAACTTTTCCATCAACATTTGCAATAAGTGTCGATTCAGTTGTTTTCCATTCAACTTTTGAAAGTGCTTCATCTAACTCTGCTTGTGCTGGAGCCATGAGAGGAGAGTGGAATGCTCCACCTACTGGAAGTGGTGTTGCCCGCTTCCAACCAAGTTCCTTGTTTCGTGACAGCAGATCATCAAGACCAGCGCGTGATCCACTCACAACAATCTGCCCAGTTCCATTGATATTTGCAATCCAAACATTTTCGACACTCTTCAGATTCTCCAGTGCACCTTCTTCACCACCCATGAGAGCAACCATTGATCCTTCAACGTTCTCTGCACATCGCTTCATGGCGGCTCCACGAACAGCAATCAACTTTGCGCCATCTTCGATTGAGAGAAGTCCTGAAGCTACAAGTGCTGAAAATTCACCGAGGCTGTGTCCAAGTAAGTAGCGCGGTCGAATACCTTTATCAAGAAGTTCGAGGTAGCCAATTGTTGAAAGTGCAAAAGTTGCGATTTGGGCACGATCAGTTCGGACCACTTCTTCATCCGAGGCGCTAGTGAGCAGGCCTTCAACATCAATTCCTGATGCTTCACTTATGACACCGATCTGGTCCCAGTGTCTTGAGTTCTTCCATCCAACACCAGCTCCGCCTGCGAGTGACCCTTGTCCTGGGAACAGGGCTACAAGGTTGTTGTTTAACAAAGAAGTCATATATCTAAAGTAACAGCGTGCCCGGAGTGGGATTCGAACCCACACACCCTTTCAAGTAGAGGATTTTGAGTCCTCCGCGTCTGCCGTTCCGCCATCCGGGCTGCGGTGGATAACGCTACCAGTAACTCTAAGGTGTCAGGGATGGAACTTCGATTAGGCCTAAGTGAAACGACATTGCAATCGCATGTTCGTGCCTCAGGTGAAATTCACTCCAATCGCTCACATCTCTATCTTTCTCTTGAAGAAAATGGAATACGAGGTTTCGCTGAGATTTCTCCTCAATCAATATCAATAAATGGAGATCCTTCTCTTGAAGAAGTTGTTCAAGAACTAAAAGATATTTCGTTACCTCAGTTTGAAGAGGCGAGAGCTAGAGAGGGAGCAATCCCATCTTGGACTCGTATTGCACGATTTGCGGGCTCCAGACCATCTAGCTCATTCGCGATTGCTCTTATAGAAACAGCAGTTCTTGATTTTGAACTTCGTTCTGAGAAAAAACATATTTCCGATGTTTGGCAGGTTCAATTTGAGACTCCTACGCAATCAACTGTTTCAATTCTCGACGAAACAATTTGGGTAATTGATCCAACAGCTAGTCGAGTTCGTGTCAAGACTTCGCCCGGAGTTATTTCTGGAGAGAATATTGAACGTCTACGATCAATTATGAAACCAGTGATTCTTGATTTCAATTGTTCAGCAAAAAATGATGATGACGTCTTGTCTCAAGTGGCAGCACTGCATCAAGATATTGATCTAGTTGCGGTTGAACAACCATTTGAACCTGGCAACGTTGTAGATCACTCACGACTAAAAGAGCAGCTCAGCGTGACACTAAGTCTCGATGAGGGAGTTCGGTCAATTCGTGATATCGAACAAATTGCTCGTTATTCAGCAGCCACACTTATTTGTATTAAACCAGCGAGAGTTGGAGGACTGGCAAATGCCAGAGCCATGGTTGCTAAAGCTCACTCCTTGGGCATTGATGCCTACATTGGAGGATTCTTCGAATCTTCGTACGGACGAACGGTGCTCAAGCACTTAGCCAATTCGAGCACTGACCAGCCAAGTGATCTAAATATTGTTCAATTTTCTACTGGTACTGATGAATCAAATTTCGTTTCTGATGCATTCTCATTTGGGCTACATCCAACCGAGAGTTTTCTTCAGAATATGAACACGATTTAGCTAAAAGTCATAGACTTTCCCTATGGGTACCCGCCTGCAGCGCCGACGACTTGAAGATGTCCAGAGACGTCTCGGGATGGCCCGCGAAAGCCTCCATGTCCTTCAAGAGCAGGTTGCGGTCTGGAACGAAGCCCTA
>CAINVQ010000126.1 GCA_903854175.1 uncultured Actinomycetes bacterium
ATTAGCGCTGTGCTCATGAGATCAGAATAGTCATTAAACTAGGAGATATAAATCGAAATAAAATAGGTCCTAGTAGCTCAGTGGATAGAGCAACCGCCTCCTAAGCGGTAGGTCGCAGGTTCAACTCCCGCCTAGGACACCGAGAAAACCATCCACATTGCGGATGGGGGGTTGTCTAGGTGAATTATTCTCAGCCTATGACTGATTTGCTTGTTCTCCCATGAAGGAAATATATGTTTTCGCGGATGAAACCGGAGACTTAGGTTATAACTTAGTTTCAGGTTCGAAATATTTCGGATTTGGCACTGTAATTCTGGAGGACTCGTCTTCTTCGAGCATGTGGGAAGCATTCAAATTGAGATGTGCACTTGAGACTTCAGGAATCCCTTTAGTCCACGGATTTCACGCTCAACAAGATAAATATCAGATTCGGTCGCAAGTTTTTAATTTAATTTCGCAGAGTCAACCGGTTTTTGATTTCACTTTCTTAAATAAAGAAAATGCAATTGCTTCTGTGAAGGCTAAAGGAGATTTAGGTTTGTACAAGCTAGCGTGGTTCCTGCACTTTCAATACATTGCTAGAAGATACTTAGGTCAAAATGTTCGACTCATCGTAATAGTTGCAGATTTACATACAAAGGCTCGAAAAGCTCAAATTCGATCAGCCCTAAATGATGTAACTAATCAATTCCCGCACACCAGTGCGGAACTTTTAGTTTGGGATTCAAGATCGTCATGGGGACTGCAGATGGCGGATTACGGCACTTGGTCAGCTCAGAGGGTATTACTCGGTACTAAATGTGAATTTTGGGAGCCCTATGTGAAACCGCTTACGCAAAGTTTCTACAAACCATGGAATTGAAAGGAAAGTCCGGCTATCTCTTTCGAGAAAAGATCCCCTGGATCCATTGTCGCCGGACTTACTGGACAACCATAACACTGACTTGGCATCTCCAGAAAGTGTGATCGCTCCTCAAGCAAGGAGCAAAAAAGTGACACTGGTTATCAGGTCGATCAGCTGGAAAATGACCATCCCCTCCAAAGCCCCTGATTCACGCTCACTTTCCTATCCAAAGGGCCATAACCCCCCGTATTCTTGGCGCCTATAACCAGGGACAATCTGTTCTGTCAGTGCAGGCACATACCTTGGGCTGAGAAGCAGTTGAGGTCCGAGGTAAGGAAAAGGGGTTTGCCGCAATGGCTAACGTAGAAAGAGCAGAGCTACACAAGACGATCTGGAAGATCGCCAACGACCTCCGCGGAAGCGTCGACGGTTGGGACTTCAAGCAGTACGTACTCGGCACACTTTTCTATCGTTTTATCTCTGAGAATCTGACCAACTACCTCAACGAGCACCAGCAAAAAGCTGGAATCAAGAACTTTGATTACTCGAAGCTCAGCGACAAAGACGCAGAGTTCGGACGCAAAGAGACTGTTCTCGAAAAAGGATTTTTCATCCTCCCAAGTGAACTCTTCGCCAACGTTCGAGCTGATGCCAAGAACGATCCAAACCTCAACGAGACCATGTCCCGTGTTTTCCGAAACATCGAAGGTTCAGCTGTTGGATCCCCAAGTGAACTCGACATCAAGGGCCTCTTTGATGACATGGATGTCAACAGCAACAAAATCGGTGGAACTGTCACCAAGCGAAATGAACTACTGGTAAAACTCCTCGACTCGGTCGGAGAACTTGCCCTCGGTAACTACGCAGATAACTCCATCGATGCCTTCGGTGATGCTTACGAATATCTGATGACCATGTACGCATCGACTGCAGGTAAATCAGGCGGAGAGTTCTTTACTCCCCAGGAAGTATCAGAGCTCTTGGCAAAAATCACAGTCGTTGGAAAGAAAAAAGTAAATAAGGTCTATGACCCAGCATGCGGTTCTGGATCCCTGCTTCTTCAATTTGCAAAAGTTCTTGGTAAGGAAAATGTAACCGATGGTTTCTATGGGCAAGAAATCAATATCACCACCTACAACCTCTGCCGAATCAACATGTTTCTCCATGACATTAACTACGAGAAGTTTGATATCGCCCATGGCGACACACTCACCGAGCCAACGCATTGGGACGATCAGCCGTTCGAAGCCATCGTTTCCAATCCGCCTTACTCAATCAAATGGGATGGCGATGACAACCCGTTGATGATTAATGACCCACGCTACTCACCAGCTGGAGTTTTAGCGCCAAAAGGCAAAGCAGACCTTGCCTTTACGATGCACATTCTAAACTGGCTCTCTACAAATGGAACAGCTGCAATCGTCGAATTTCCAGGTGTGATGTATCGCGGAGGTGCTGAGCAAAAGATTCGTAAGTACTTAGTTGATAACAATTTTGTAGATACAGTAATTCAACTACCACCAGATCTATTCTTTGGAACAACCATCCAGACATGTATTTTAGTTCTGAAAAAATCTAAAAGAAACAACAAGGTTTTATTCATTAATGCCGAGCGGGAGTTCGTAAGAGCAAATACAAAAAATAGACTACGTTCTGAAAATATCTCCAAAATTCTTAGTCACTACACCGATCGCGAGGAGGAATTAGGGTTCAGTCGCGAAGTCGAACATAGCGAAATCGCTAACAACGACTATTCATTATCTGTCACGTCTTACGTCCTTGGGGAAGAAAAGAAAGTGTTTGTGGACATTCAGAAGCTGAATGAGGAAATTGATGAAATCGTATCCAAGCAGACTGCATTACGTAATCAAGTGGATACCATCGTTCGTGAGCTCGAAGCAAACCTGCCATGAACCAGTCCCTAGAACACTTCCCCAAGCTTTCACTGGCAACTTCTGAAAGAGTGTCTCTTGCGGAAATTTGCTCTGAAAACAATTCAAGAAATAAAGCAGGTTTGGCGACTGAAATTCGGAGCGTTACCAATAATCGAGGGTTGGTCGTCACTTCAGAATATTTTGAAAATTCGCGTACGAGTGCTGATACGACCAATTATAAAGTAGTGAAAAAAAACATGTTTGCATACAATCCATCAAGAATCAATATCGGATCAATTGCATGGCATCAAGAAGATCATGACGTTGCAGTGAGTCCGATGTATGTAGTTTTTGAAATTAACAGCACGAGAGTAATGCCTGAGTATTTAATGCATTTCTTGGAATCACCAGTGGGAAAACAGCAAATCATGGATAAATGTGAGGTTGGAGCAAGGTTTCGACTTCCATTTAATTCGCTCTCCAAAATTTCAATGAATCTACCTTCGCTTGAAGTACAAGCAGAAATTGTTCAAATACTTGACCAATTCACTCAGCTGGAAGTCGGTCTCGAATCAGAGTTAGTAGCAAGAAAGACTCAGTATGCGTTCTTTAGAAAAAGTCTTCTTGAGTGTGATCCGCAAACGTCTAAGACTTACAAACTCGAAGATGTCTGTGCCAGGATTTCTTCAGGCGGAACACCTTCACGATCACGAGCTGATTTTTTCGGAGGCACTATCCCTTGGGTCCGCACTCAAGAGGTGGACTTCAAGGAAATATGGAGTACCGAACTAAATATCACCGATCTAGCCTTGAAGAACTCCTCGGCTAACTGGGTTCCAGCGAACACAGTAATTCTTGCCATGTATGGTGCTACGGCTGGCAAGTCTGCGATTACCAGAATTCCTGTCACGACAAATCAAGCTTGTTGTAACTTAGAAGTCGATTCCAAACTTTGCTTACCTGAGTACCTTTTTCACTGGCTGATGGCCAACTACCAAGAGATCAAGTCATTGGGTCAGGGCACTCAATTCAACCTTAATGCCGGAATGGTTCGTAATCTTGAGATCCGACTTCCAGATTTGGAAGAGCAGTCGAAGGTCGTATCCGCGTTGAATAAGTTCGATGCACTTACGAAGGACATGCTGGTCGGCATACCCGCCGAGATTCAGGCAAGACGCCATCAATACGAGTACTACCGAAGCAAACTTCTGACTTTTGGAGAGCTGGAAACCATATGAGTTTTCAGTTCATTGAACCAATTGCGATCACATCAGAGAACACCGTTGTTGCTGAGCTTGACCCAAAGGCGACCAAGGCCAAGGCGTATGAGAGCGAATCGTCCCTAGAGGCAGCTTTCATTGAACTATTGAAAGACCAAGCATACGAATACTTGCCAATCACAGATGAGGCCGCACTCATATCAAACCTCAAGGCGCAGATTGAGAAGCTCAATAAAGTTGAGTTCAGTGATACAGAGTGGGAGCGATTCTTCACTGAGAGCATCTCGAGTGAGAAGGACGGAATCATCGAGAAAACCCGCCGTTTCCAAGAGGATCACATCCGCGTTCTCAAGCGAGATAACGGTGAAAGTAAGAACATCTATCTCATCGATAAACGGTACATTCATAACAATACTGTTCAAGTCCTCAACCAGTATGAAGTTTTAGGCGCGCGCAAAAATCGGTATGATGTCACAGTTCTTGTAAATGGGTTGCCACTCGTTCATATCGAGCTAAAACGCCGCGGAGTTGATATTCGTGAGGCATTCAATCAAATCAACCGTTACCAGCAAGATAGCTTCTGGGCCGGATGCGGTCTCTTTCAGTATGTACAGATTTTCATAATCAGTAACGGCACCTACACCAAGTACTACAGCAACACAGTCCGCGATCAGCACATCAAGGAAGCAAGCGGTAATACGCGTATCAAGAAGACTTCAAACAGCTATGAGTTCACCAGCTGGTGGGCAGATGCGAACAACAAGCCAATCTACGACTTGATGTCATTCGGAAAAACATTCTTTGCTAAGCACAGCCTCCTCAATATCCTGACGAAGTACTGCGTATTTACCTCAGACCAGATGCTGCTCACGATGCGCCCTTATCAAATCGTTGCCACCGAACGTGTGCTTCAGAAGATTGTGATGAGCGAGAATCAAAAAACTCTCGGCACAATCGATGCCGGCGGTTATGTGTGGCACACCACCGGTTCTGGAAAGACACTCACGAGCTTCAAGACTGCGCAGATTGCCTCCAAGATGCCGTCTGTCGACAAGGTGCTCTTCGTTGTTGATCGTAAGGACCTCGATTACCAGACGATGCGCGAGTACAACCGCTTCCAAGAGGGCGCTGCTAACGCGAGCAACTCGACTAAGCAGCTTCAGGAGCGCCTAGAAGACCCAAGTGCGAAGATCATCATCACAACGATTCAGAAGCTCTCGAAGTTCATTTCGCAGAATAAGAATCACGCTATTCAGACGAAGCGAGTTGTCCTGATTTTTGATGAGTGTCATCGTTCGCAGTTCGGTGACATGCACGTCTCAATCAAGAAAGCGTTCTCCAACCACAACCTGTTTGGCTTCACTGGAACACCGATTTTTGCTGCCAACTCATCGAGCGGAAACAACCCAAGTCTGCGTACTACAGAGCAGGCATTCGGAGTAAAGCTCCACACCTACACAATCGTGGATGCCATTACAGACAAGAATGTCTTGCCCTTCCGCGTTGATTATGTGAACACAATCAAGATGCCCGAGCTGCTTGTTGATCGCGAAGTCAGTGCGATTGATACCGAGAAGGCACTTCTGGCCCCAGAACGCATCACCAAGATTGCTCAGTACATCCTTGAGCACTTCGATCAAAAGACTCGACGTAATGACACCTATACACTCAAGAACAAGCGAGTCTCCGGCTTCAACTCACTGATGGCAACGGCCTCCATCGAAGCCGCGAAGCGCTATTACGCCACATTCAAGGAGCTCCAAAAAGATAAGCCAGAAGAAGCGCGCTTGAAGATTGGCATCATCTACAGCTATGCGCCTAACGAAGATGAAGTTGAAGGCCTATTGCCTGACGAAGAGTTCGAGGCAAGCAACCTAGACGCTTCCTCTCGAGATTTCTTGGAAGTCGCAATCAAGGATTACAACGCGATCTACTCGACCAACTTCGATACCTCTTCTGAGGGCTTCTCCGGCTATTACGCTAACCTGTCCGAAAAGTTGAAGAAGCGCGAAATCGACCTTGTCATTGTTGTGAACATGTTTCTGACAGGCTTCGACTCGACAACACTCAACACACTTTGGGTTGATAAGAACCTCCGCCTTCACGGACTTCTTCAGGCCTACTCACGCACTAACCGAATCCTGAACTCAGTAAAGACCTACGGAAACATCGTCTGTTTCCGTGATCTCGAGCAGGCAACCAACGACTCCATCTCGCTCTTTGGTAACAAGGATGCGGGCGGTATTGTCATTCTGAAGCCGTTCCGTGAGTACTACGACGAGTATTCAGCACTGGTTTCAGAACTCACGACGAAGTTCAATCCTGGCGAGCTTCCAGCGTCAGAGACTGAACAACGCGACTTCATCAACCTGTACAACAAGATTCTCCGACTACAGAACATCCTCAAGTCGTTTGATGACTTCAAGGGCAACGAACTTCTTCCTGAACGCACTTTCCAGGATTACCAGAGCACCTATCTTGAGATTTACCAAGGGCTGAAGAAAGTTGAAGACGCCGACAAAGAGTCGATTGTCGAGGACCTGGTCTTCGAGATTGAGCTCGTGAAGCAAGTGGAAATCAACGTCGACTTCATTCTGATCTTGATCCGAGGGCTCCAGGGAGCGTCCGCCAGCGAGAACAAAGAAATCAAGGCGAGAATCAGCAAAACCGTGCTCTCGAGCTACTCACTTCGTAGCAAAAAAGACCTCATCGAGAAGTTCGTGGATTCCATCAATAACGACTCGGATGTCGAAGGCGATTGGCGCAAGTTCATTGCTGAACAGAAGAAGGTGGAGCTGGATGAGATCATCAAGGAAGAGAATCTCAATGCCAAGGCCACCGAAGAGTTCATTAACAAGGCGTTTGCTGATGGGGAACTGAAAACAGCTGGAACCGCCGTAATCAAGCTACTCCCACCGAAGAACATGTTTAGCCCAGGCTTCGAGCATGCTCTCCAAAAGGCGTTCGTAATCGACAAGTTGAAGTCGTTCTTCGAACGCTTCTCGAATCTCTAGTTCCCATCGCAGAAAGAAGAAAAGTCATGCTGGATCAGTCACTTCGCAACGAGCTCGAGGGATACATGCTTGCCGACGAGTACCTACTTGGTGAGATTTTTACTCTCTATAAAGATGGTGTTGTTGATGCGAAAGAACTCGTCGCGGGAACAAGTGCGACTAATCGAGGTGTGATCTACAACAACCTCGCAATGATTCGAGCCCTCTTGGACAGCAAAGTGCCGAGCGGTGCATCGATGTCACGTCAATCCGCTTGGGCTGTCGGGCGCATCATGAAGAACAATCCAACGATGAGTGCGCCTCTCAAGGATTATCTAAGCCACCTCAAACTTTCATTAGAAGAAAACACCAACAGCATGACCGCTGTCCTCCATGACGTCGACAAGATTGATCGACAGTCTGATGCTCTGGCTCGTCAAGCGGTCGGCATTCAAAACGGCATCTACGTTTACAGCTTTCCGACTTACCTACATTTCGGAACTATCGAAGATCAAGAGTTGTACTGGGTCAAAATTGGCTCAACCAAGAACTCTGTCTGGCAGCGCATCGTCGAACAAAATCGTCAAACTTCGATGCCGGAAGATCCGAAGCTTCTTCGTATTTATCACAAAGAAAACATGGTCATTGAAGAGATTGAAAAGAAGTTCCACTCAACGTTGGAGCGCGTGGGTCACGAGCGAAGCGCTGCTCGTCGTACTAAAGCCGGAACTGAGTGGTTTGCTACAACCCTAGACGCAATTGATGCGATTGCGGAGTTGATGGATTTACAGATCGAAAAGTACGAAGCGTCTGAAGAGAACATCTAGTGTCCGAAGGAATCAGGAGAGAACATGCCAGTAAAAAGTAAAGACAAGTCGCTGGTTGGCGCGGCAGGGGAGCATCTTGTCCTCTCAAGACTGCTAGCTCGGGACCTATTGGCTTCTCAGGCGCCTCGTGGCACGCGCAAGGCGGATGTACTGGTAAACCCACTGGACGGTGGAAAGCCCCGCCTGATTCAGGTTAAAACGCGCACAGCAGATGGCAAAACTCTTGGTTGGCATATGG
>CAINVQ010000127.1 GCA_903854175.1 uncultured Actinomycetes bacterium
AAATGCTTACGCAACATTTGCAAATGGTGGAACTCGCTATGCACCTGAAGTTGCTGCAGCAATTGTCGATGCTCACGGAAAAGTAATTCGCCGCTACCAACCAAGGGTGCAGGGTCACGTCAGCTTGCCAGGAAAAATTCGCAACCCAATTCTTCAAGGACTTATTGGCGTAGTTAATAGTTCGCGCGGAACAGCGAATGGAACATTTAAGAGTATTGCCAAATACAACATGAATAGTTTTGTCGTGGCTGGAAAAACTGGAACTGCTTCCAATGCTCCAGGGCTTTCTCCGAACTCATGGTTCGTGGGTTTCGCGCCAGCGGCGAACCCACAGTATGTAGTTGTTTGCGTTATTGCTGAAGGTGGTTACGGTGCATCCGCAGCGGCACCGGTAGTCGCCCAAACATTTAATTACCTAGTTGCACACCCCATCAAGCCAGTTTCACTGAAATCAAATGTTGCTGCTGTCATTAACGCCGCAACAACCACTACGACAACCGCTCCAGGTCTAAATACAACAACTTCAACGGTTTCCAAGAAGAAGCCTGGTTGAGCCCTCACTTCAAGTAGCCTTGAGGAGTTGGCCGCAGCGGTGCATACCGCACAGTTGCGCAATAAGAACGCAGCAGTTCCACAGTGCACGCACTCTGGAACTGAAAGCATTGAGGACATACCGTGGTACACGCAAGTGCAATAGGAGTTTTAACCTTTGGGTTTTTGAACCTACTTGTCGTGCTTTTTAACGCCTTCTTTTCCAATACCAACGTCGTAGGTGCAAAGCGCACTGGCGTTTTTAGTCTCGGTAGTGCTTCGCACTACATCAACCCACAGAACTCAAGGAGTGCCCGTCGTGAGCGACGAATCCAACAACCAGCCCGAATCATCGTCTAGCCCTCGTATTGGCGATACACGCCCAGCTCCTCAAATAGGTGACACCAAGGGTGCAGCGCCGCAACCAGCTACTCCTCGTGAAGGACAGCAGGGTGGTGGGAATAAGAACCGTCGCCGTGGTGGTCGTGGACGTGGTGGCCAGGGTGGTGCGAACCCTCGTCCGCAGAACCAGCAGACTCGAAACGTAGATGCCCCAGTAGAGGCATCTGCTCCAGAAGCCAGCACAGCGCCTAATGAAGGCCGTAAGAACAACAACAAGAACCGTCGACGCGGGGGAGAACGCCGCACTAGAGCGCAAGGTCGCTACTTGATGTGTGTTCACTCAACAAAGGACGCAACCCACATTGCAACTCTTGAAGGTCGCGCAATGGTCGAATACACAGTTGCTAAGGCGGCTGACGAAACGAACCAGATCGATGGCAACATTTACGTTGGTCGAATTCAAAATGTTCTTCCAGGAATGGAACTGGCATTCGTAGACATTGGTATTCCAAAGAATGCGGTTCTCTATCGTGCTGACATCTCAATTGAAGATGAAGACATTGAAGGCGAAACCAAGCAAGAAAACAAGCGCATCGAAGAAATGATCAAGGGTGGACAGACCATTGTCTGTCAGGTCACCAAGAACGCCATTGGTGCAAAGGGTGCTCGACTTACACAAGAAGTATCAATTCCGGGTCGTTTTGCGGTGCTCGTTCCAAACTCTTCAACAATCGGTATCTCAAAGCGTCTGCCTGACGGCGAGCGTCGCCGTCTACGCAAAATTATTGACGCCGTAAAGCCAGAGCGTCATGGAATCATCATTCGTACTGCAGCTGAAGGCGTTAGCGAAGAAGATCTCGCGCGTGACGTCGCGTCTCTTTCTGAGAAGTGGGGAGCTATTGAAGCTGAAGTTGCTAAATCCAATACTCAACGACTTGTTTACCGCGACCTCGACCTTGCGGTTCGTGTTCTTCGTGAAGAACTGAACGATGACTACCGCGGTGTGATCATTGACGACCGTGAGCTCTACGAAAAAGTTCGTGAATACGTTCTTGCTGTAAACCCAGAGCTTGCAGACCGAATTGAGTTCTATGACAAGGGCACCGAAGAGCTGCCACTTTTCGAGCGCTACTTCGTACATGAGCAG
>CAINVQ010000128.1 GCA_903854175.1 uncultured Actinomycetes bacterium
CGCCCTTATTGCGGGATCTGAAAAAGGTCTTTCTTCAAAGGACAACCTCGAGTCGTTCGACCAACTTGGATTCGCTCCTCACATTGCGGGACTTTCTAACGAACGCCAGATGCAAACAACGCTCATGGGTCAGGCAACCTCTATGCCAGTCATCATTTCTCCAACCGGTGTACAGGCTGTTCACCCTGACGGCGAAGTAGCAGTTGCACGCGCAGCAGCGAACCGCGGAGTTCTCATGGGACTCAGTTCATTTGCGAGCAAGTCGGTAGAAGATGTCTGCGCAGTAAACAACCAAGTTCTTTTCCAGATGTACTGGTCGGGAGACCGCGACACCATGGTGCAACGTCTCATTCGTGCCAAGGCCGCTGGCGCTAAGGGAATTATTTTGACGCTCGACTGGTCGTTCTCTAACGGACGCGACTGGGGTAGCCCTTGGATTCCAGAGAAGATTAATTTGAAAGCAATGGTCAAGCTCGCGCCCGAAGTTATTGTTCGACCACGTTGGCTAACAAAGTTTGCAATGACTGGTCGATTCCCTGATCTTGGCGCACCAAACATGTCACCAGTAGGAACAAAGCCGCCAACATTCTTCGGTGCGTATTACGAATGGATGCAGAGCCCTCTACCAAGCTGGGACGACATTGCTTGGCTTCGCGCACAGTGGGACGGACCATTCATGGTCAAGGGTGTAAGCCGCATTGATGACGCCAAGCGCGTTGTTGACCTCGGCGCTACTGCACTTTCAGTTTCAAACCACGGTGGCAACAACTTGGACGGTACCCCAGCACCTATTAGGTCACTACCAGCAATTGCTGATGCAGTGGGCTCACAAATTGAAGTGCTGCTTGACGGTGGAGTCCGACGAGGAAGCGACGTTGTAAAGGCCTTGTCACTCGGCGCCAAGGGAGTCATGATTGGTCGTGCCTACCTATGGGGACTTTCAGCTGGCGGGCAAGCGGGCGTTGAAAATGTGCTTGATGTTATTCGCGGTGGCATTGACTCAACGTTGCTTGGTCTTGGTAAGTCGAACATTAATGAGCTCTCTCGTGATGACGTTGTAGCTCCCGATGGATTCTTTAGGAAGCTTGGATCATGAGTCGCGTGGCGATAGTTACCGGTGCCGCTCGCGGTATTGGTGCCGCCACAGTTGACGCACTTGTAAACAACGGGTACCACGTGGTGGCCGTTGATCGCTGTCGTGATATTCCTGAAATCTCGTACCCACTCGCAACCCCAGCAGACCTTGACGCTGTTGTAAATCGTCATGGTGACGCAGTGCTCGGGCTTGTTGGTGACGTTAGAAGTGCCACGGACATGCAACTCGCAGTAGAAACCGCTGTGCGCCACTTTGGAAGACTCGACGTAGTTGTTGCTGGTGCTGGTGTCATGGGAGGAAGCGGTCCATTCTGGACGGTGTCTGATGAACAGTGGGACGCAGTTGTTTCTGTAAACGTTCTTGGCGTTAGACGACTCATTGAAGCAGCAGCACCAACGCTTATTGCAAATGGAAAAGACGCCAATAGTCGCATTGTTGCTATTGCCTCATCAGCTGGAAGTACGGGTCTCTACAACTTGGCTGCGTACACGGCGTCAAAGCACGCAGTTGTTGGACTCATCAGAAGTGCGGCCATGGACTTAGCTGAACATGGTGTTACGGCAAATGCGGTGAGCCCAGGATCAACACGCACCGACATCTTGGAAGCGTCGGCGAAGGTGTACGGGCTAAAGAGTGTCGAAGAGTTTGGAAAGCAGCAGCCCGTTGGTCGCTTGCTAGAGCCAAATGAAATTGCAGAAGTTATTTTGTGGCTCTGCTCGCCAGAGTCGTCATCAGTCACCGGAGCCGATATTGCGGCCGACGGTGGCATGACTGTTTAGCAGCCAGATATCTAAATTATGTCAAATACCCTCTAATAGTTAGTATTTCACTAATTATAAGTGTTTAAGTCAGGAATAGGCTATTCTCGTAGCGCTGGACACTCCAGCGTTAACGAAAGGTATTACATGACTGTCCTCCAAGAAGTACTTAGTGCAAACAAAAACTACGTCGCTAGCTTCGGTGACAAGGGATCTCTTGCGATGCCACCAGCTCGACAGTTCGCGGTCCTTACATGTATGGATGCACGCCTTGACCCTGCACAATATGCAGGACTTTCAGAAGGTGATGCACACGTCATTCGTAATGCTGGTGGACGTGCCAGCGATGATGCAATTCGCTCACTCGTAATTTCTTACAAACTTCTTGGCACAAAAGAATGGTTTGTTATCCACCACTCAAATTGTGGAATGGAATTCTTCACGAATGATGTAATCCGTGGGTTGCTCGCTAACAGTCTCGAAACAGCAGCACTGGGTGCTGATGGCTTCTACGACGTTGGAACAACACCAGGATCGAACGCAGGCGACACTATTGATTTTCTAACGATTGCTAATCAAGAGGAATCAGTACTTGCTGACGTTGAGAAAATTAGGAATCACCCACTTGTTCCAAAGAATATTCCTATCTATGGCTACATCTATGACGTCACTACTGGCGCCTTGGTTGAAGTACCAGGGGCAGCTAAGGCTGGCGCTGCGTCCTAACAAGTTACGTAAGTAATGTTGAAACCCGGGGCAATTGCCCCGGGTTTCTATTTATAATTGAGGAAAAGGGAGAAACCATGTGTCAGCGAACTACCTGTGGAAATTGCAATAAGCCAACCTGGAAAGGTTGCGGTGAGCACATTGAACAAGCTCTCGAAGGCGTGCCAATGAATGAGCGTTGTTCCTGTTCACGTGAGGTAGCCAAAATTAAAAAAGGTGGCATCCTCGCTCGTTTCAGAAAGAGCTAATCCTCCCCACATTCGTGGGGTAAGGTCAAAGAGCCTCGAGGCAGCGAAGTAGGTGAAATTCCTACGCTGTCCCGCAACTGTAAGTGGCCTTCGTGAGAAGCCCATAAAGCCAGGTCGCCTACCGCGAGGAGATGTGAAGACAGCTCTCGAGGCAAGGAGCGGTCGTTCGGATATTTCTCCGTCGTCCACCTGACTCGACGAACACAAGGAGATTTCCATGAAGCATTTTCCTCGGTTCGTCGTTGCACTACTAGTTAGTGCATTGACGTTTCCCCTAGCAAGCATCACATCGTCAGGCGCGCTGACACAGTCACCATCGTGCATTGTGTCGCTCTCACCAACTGCGACGTCCACGCTGTACGCAATTGGTGCAGGCTCACAGGTTGGTGCCGTTGATCAAAACTCAACGTACCCAGCTGCTGCAGCGGCACTCGCAACAAAAAGCAAGATCAATCCTCTAAGTCCAAGTGCTGAGGGGATTGCATCTATTTGTGCTGGAAAGACCAAGCCATCACTAGTTGTAATTGCCTACAATGCCAACAACATCGAGCAAAAGCTCACCGCACTTGGCATCAAGGTTGTGACTCAGATAGCACCAACAACATTGGCTGGTGCACTTGCACAAATCACACAACTTGGCTCTCTGACTGGCCACGTGACACAGGCCTCGAAGCTCACTGCATCAATGACTAAGGCCATTAACGCCGATGTTGCTTCTATTCCAATGCACCCAACCAAGAAGTTGACGGTGTTCTACGAAATTGGCACCAAGCCGTACTACTCAATTACTAGTTCAACATTTATTGGTGCGATCTTGAAATCGCTCGGACTTGAGAACATTGCTGATGCGGTTGCAACATCTGCTGACGCTGGGTATCCGTCTCTAACCCCTGAGTACGTACTGAGCTCTAACCCGAAGATGATCATTACTGCTGATGCGCAGACCTCTGCGGACGTGAAAGCACGTTCTGGTTTTGCCAAACTGAGTGCAGTCAAGGCCAACAACATTGTTGTTTTGAACCCGAACTTGGCTTCTGAGTGGGGACCACAGTTAACGCAACTTGTTCACGCGATTGCAATAGCTGTTAAGGCTTCGCTCGCGAACAAAACTCTCTGGGGATAGTTAGATCGTGACACCAAGCCCACAGACCGCGCGCCGCGTGGCAATAGTAAGCGTTGTGACATTTATTTGTCTGATGCTTGCCGTGTTCTGTGGACTTGTCGTTGGACCAACATCAATTAGTACTCCAAGGATTATTGGTTCACTGTTTGCACATCTGGGTATTGGTCACAGCACTTTAAATTCCATGGAGTCAACAATCATTTGGCAACTTCGAGCCCCAAGGTTGGTACTCGGACTACTCGCTGGTGCGATGCTCGCTGTAGCGGGTGGCACCTACCAAGGTGTTTTTCGTAATCCTCTAGCTGATCCGTATTTACTAGGAGTTGCTGCTGGTGCCGGGCTCGGTGCAACGTTTGCCATCATGAACGTAGGCCACGCAATCAGTACGCCACTGTGGACGCCGCTCATTGCATTCGTTGGAGCAATGCTCGCCGTTGGGTGCACCTGGCTCATAGGTGGAAGGGGAATGTCCTCGAACGCCAACACGTTGGTGCTGGCTGGAGTTGCAGTTGCAGCTCTGCTCACCAGTGCTCAGACATTCTTACAACAACAGGCTTCGGCGAATTCAATTGCTCGCGTGTACATCTGGCTACTTGGTTCACTGGCGAGTGCGAGTTGGAGTTCAGTGAATCTCGTGCTTCCTTACGTACTTGTCTGTATAACAATTTGTGTCCTCTGTGGTCAGGCACTTGACGTCATGAGTGTGGGAGAAGATGAAGCTCGCTCGCTTGGACTTCCTGTACGGCGTGTGCGCACGGTGGTGATTGTTGCTTCCTCGCTTGGGACCGCAGCAATTGTTTCAGTAGTTGGCCTCATTGGCTTTGTCGGAATTATTGTTCCGCACATTGTTCGACTCGTCGTTGGTGCTTCGTACCGACGCATTCTGCCTATCTCGGTAGTCGTTGGTGCTGCATTTCTAGTATTCGCTGACACCATTGCACGCAGTGCAGTGTCACCGTCAGAACTTCCACTCGGGGTTATTACTGCGCTCGTCGGTGCCCCGGTGTTTGTTTTAGTGCTCAGTCTTCGAAGGACGCAGTAATGAGCGCCATTGCTATCACGAACCTCACGGTAAAAGCTGGAGCGAAGACACTTGTAAATGGTGTGACGCTCAGCGTTGAGGCGGGAACGTGGCTAACAATTATTGGACCAAATGGAGCAGGCAAGACGTCACTGGTCGAAGCTGTTGCGGGAATTAGAAAAATTGATTCTGGCTCCATTGCAATTTCTGGCGAAGATATTGGAGGGCTCAATGAACGTGAACGCGCACGTCTCGTAGCTCTCGTTCCACAGAACCCACTCGTTCCTAGCGGCATGAGTGTTCGTGATTATGTTGCGCTCGGACGAACGGCGTATCACGGCATGCTGCGTGCTCCGTCTGCGGGGGACCGCGCGATTGTTGATTCAGTTATAGAGCGACTTTCGCTTCAGGAATTCGCTAAACGAAATGTTGCAACACTTTCAGGCGGTGAGCGACAGCGCATGGTGCTTGCTCGCACCCTCGCGCAGTCAACCATGGTGGTTGTACTTGACGAACCAATTACTGGACTCGACCTTCGTCACCAGATGGACTTGCTGGAGCTGTTAAAGAAAGAAGTTGCTGACTGCGGGCTTACTGTGCTCGCAACACTGCACGATCTCACTCTCGCAGGTCAATTTGCTGACCGACTTGTACTGCTCGACAACGCTCAAGTTGTTCTTGACGGAACTGCGCATGAAGTTATTCGAAATGCTGAACTCGCCAGTAGGTATGGCATGCAGCTTCGTGTGGTTGATGTTGACGGATCCGATGTCGTTGTGCCAGTTCGTTCCTAATTACTTACTACTAAGTACAAACTCGGCTAGATATTTGCTGTTTACCACCTAGACTTAGATGTAACTACGAAGGGAAACACCTTGCGCCGTACGCGAATTGTTGCAACCATTGGACCGACTTCTGAGAGTGACGATGTCATTAAGGGTCTAGTCCTCGCCGGGGTAGATGTTTTCCGTCTTTCTTTCGCACACGGCGACATTCCCTCGAACATTGAACGACTTCGCCGTCTTAGAGCTCTCGCACCAGACGCTGCAATCATGGTTGACATCCCTGGACCAAAGATTCGTGCTGGATCATTCGGTTCTATTCCGGTGCAACTAAATGTTGGTGACCAAGTAGAGCTGTATGAAGCCTTTGGTGAGACTTCAACAAGTTCACGCATTGCCGTAGAGCGCGAAGATGTTCTTCGAATGCTCAAAACTGGCGACCGAGTTCACCTCGGTGACGGTGGAACTTCACTCGAAGTCACAGCAACCGGTAAAACAGTTATGACGGTTGTAATTTCAGGCGGCGGTGTTATGGGTAAGCCAGGACTTTCGCTTCCAACTTCAATCATTGCTGACCGACTCCCAACTGCTGATGACAGAGACCGTCTCGAAGCACTTCGCAGCGAAAAGTTTGAAATCTTGGCTGTGTCATTTGTTCGCACTGCATTCGACATGGTTTCAGTTCGCACGGTTCTTGGCCGTGATGACGTCATGATGATGGCGAAGATTGAAACTGGCGAAGGAATTGAAAACCTCTCTGAAATCATTGAAGTTTCTGACTCAATCATGGTGGCACGAGGTGACCTCGGAGTTCGTATGCCAATTGAAGATGTTCCACACCTACAAAAGACCATTGTTCACGAAGGTGTCCGCTACGCCCGACCAGTAGTTGTTGCAACACAGATGCTCGAATCCATGACCCACGCACAAGTTCCAACACGCGCCGAAGTCACCGACGTTGCCAACGCTGTGCTCGATGGTGCAAGTGCAGTGATGCTTTCAGGCGAAACTGCAATTGGTGATGACCCAATTGGAACAGTTGTAACCATGGACCGCATAGTTAGGCGCGCCGAAGCATCATTTGATTACCAAAAGTGGGGAGCAGGGTTAGGACTACAGCAGGGAATCACCGATCCTCAAGATCCAGCTCGGATCACTGCTGCAATTACTGGTTCTGCATGGCGAGCTGCGATGGAAGAAAAAGCAGTTGCGATAGTTGCCTGTACTCGTTCAGGTATGACTGCACGTGCAATCTCACGCTTCCGTCCTCCAATGCCAATCATTGCAATAACTCCAAGTGAAGCCACAGCTCGTCAGCTGCGCAGTTCATGGGGTGTCCAAGAGACGTACATCTCTTCAGCAACAGCAATTGATGAACTTTGTGAATTTGCAATTATGCAACTGAAACTGGCCGGTATTGCAAAGACTGGTGACCGCATTGTTGTTATGGCCGGTTCGTCAAAGGGCGGTAAGTCTGTAACTGACACCGTTCGCATGGTTGTTGCTAATTAAGCCTTAATTGGTGCCCCCGGCAGGAGTCGAACCTGCGCACATGGCTTCGGAGGCCAATGCTCTATCCACTGAGCTACGGGAGCGTACATATAA
>CAINVQ010000129.1 GCA_903854175.1 uncultured Actinomycetes bacterium
CTCATGATGGGTGACGAAATGATCGATGAAGCATCAGCAAAGATTGCCCAGTCATTCGTAACTCGTGGTGAGCGTTCAGGAATGAAGCGCACCTCAAAATAATTTGAATACCGACTGAATTAGTCGGGATTTTGGGCATTTAAGGTGGGTCAATGGCCACCGTTACAACTCACGAATCGAGTTTGACGCAACGCGTCCGTGCATCTTTTTCACCGAGCGAATGGCGCTCGATGTACTCAATGTTTGGTTTCATTGCATTACTGCACATTGTTGGCTGGGGAATTCTCTTATATGCGTCAAGCAAGCACTACAACGTTGCTTCTGGACAAATGCTTGGTGTTGGAACTGGAGTTCTTGCCTACACACTAGGAATGCGTCACGCATTTGACGCCGATCACATTGCTGCAATTGACAACACCACTCGTAAATTCATGAGTGAAGGTAAGCGTCCTATGTCGGTGGGGTTTTTTTTCTCGCTCGGACACTCCAGCGTTGTATTCGCGCTCACCGTTCTGCTTGGTCTTGGAGCCAGGTCCCTTGGGGCTCAAGTTCAAAATTCAAACTCTGGTCTGCACCACTACGGCGGGCTCGTAGGAACAATTGTTTCTGGAAGCTTCCTTTACATAATTGCAACCTTGAATCTTGTTGTCTTAGTCGGGATTGTTCGCCTATTCGTAGAAATGCGTCAGGGTCGATTTAATGACGCTGAATTAGAAAAGCATTTGAATGCTCGAGGCTTCATGATGCGATTCTTTGGCCCTATCGCGCGCTCCATCGACACGCCATGGAAGATGTACCCACTCGGGATTCTTTTTGGGCTTGGTTTTGACACCGCTTCTGAAATCGCGTTCCTCGTATTAGCGGGAACTTCAGTTGCTGCTGGTCTACCGTTCTACGCAATCTTGTCGTTGCCGATTCTGTTCGCCGCTGGTATGAGTCTTCTCGACACCATTGACGGATCATTTATGAACTTCGCCTACGGATGGGCTTTTTCAAAGCCACTTCGAAAGGTTTATTACAACATTGCAATCACTGGACTAAGTGTTTTTGTCGCGTTCTACATTGGAACGCTGGAAATCTTGCAAGTGATTCAAGGACAATTTAATTTGCGCGGTGGCATTTGGAATTACTGCGCTAACTTCAACATCAACGGAGCCGGATTTACCATCGTTGGTATTTTCGTAGTTGTTTGGGCCGGTGCACTTCTTTACTGGAAGTACGGCAAAGTAGAAGAGCACTGGGAACGTGCAGCAACGAAAGCTCAAATTGCTCGTGGCGAAAAACCTGATGCCCACTCAGCAGGAATCACGCTTGGAGCAGTTCATGCTCCATTCACTATTGACGAATAACTAGTTAACAGTGTCGAGAAGTCGACGAGCGACTACCTTCAAGCAGAGTGTCTCGTCGGCACCTTCAAAGATTGAAAGTACGCGAGCATCAACGAAGTAGCGGCTCACTGCGTATTCCTCGGCGTAACCCATTCCACCAAAGATTTGCATGGCTTCACGTGTAACCCACTCGGCGGCACGACATACATAGGCCTTGGCCATTGATGCTTCCATTATTCCGCCACTGTTACCCATCATTCGAGCAACTTCTAATGAGAACTGACGTGAACACTGAATGATCGCGGCCATGGTGCCGAGCTTCACACGAGTGAGTTCGTAGTTAAGGATTGGCTCGCCAAAGACAATACGGTCACGTGAGTAGTCAAGTGCCGCTTCGTAGGCTGCTTGCATGAGACCAACAGCGCGAGCAGCAGTCTGAATGCGTCCATTTTCGAATCCTGCCATTTGGTAGTAGAAACCTTTTCCGAGACCTGCTTCTTCACCGATTAGGCAATTGTCGGGAACAAGCCAGTTGTCGAAGTTAAGCGAGTAACTGTGCATTCCGCGGTATCCAAGTGTGTCAATTGGTCGACCTTCGAGGCGTCCGCCACCTGGCTGGTCAAAGAGGAAGCCATGTGCTTCGCCCTGAGGTTTTTCAACGAGGAACACTGAGAGTCCACGGTGCGCTTGGGTGCGGTCCGGGTTGGTGCGAGCAAGGAGCAACAGTACGTTGGCACGCGCACCAAAAGTGCACCATGTCTTGGCACCATTGATTAGCCAACCACCGTCGGTCTTAGTTGCGGTTGTTGTGATTCCAGCAACATCAGAACCGAAGTCAGGCTCAGTTACTGCAATGGCTGCAAGTACTTCAGCTGAAGCAAGCTTTGGAAGCCAGTGCTCTTTCTGCTCTTGTGTTCCACCTGAAACAAGTGCACGTGTAACGATTTCTGGACGGGTAATAAGTGATCCACCAATTCCAAGTCCACCCCATGAAAGCTCTTCAGTTGCTACAACCATTCCGAGGTATTCGCTCTCGCCGCCGGTAGCGAAACCACCGAACTCTTCTGGAACACTGAGACCAAAGCCACCAATTTCGGCAAGTCCATTGATAATTGATTCTGGAATATCTCCGTTAGTGCGGTGTACGTGCTCAGCGTGTGGGCGAACTTCTTCTTCTGCGAATCGGTGGAACATTTGTGAAACCATTTCGAATTCTTCATCAAGGTGTTTTGGTCCTGGAGTTTCAGCGAGTGAGCCAACGAACTCTGCTTGACGGTATGTAGAAACAAAGGATGCGAATGGCTTGTACCAATCGCTCTCAACTCCCCATAACTCTTCTCGTCCAAGAATGCGTGTTGCAAGGTCGCTTAGTGCAATTGCTAAGAATGCTGCAGTGAGGTCAGCTTCTTGTGGCCCTTTTGCGGCATATGAAAGACACGCACGTGCAGTGGCGATTGCGCTCGCAGCGTGTGCGAGGTCATAGGCGAGTGTCTGTTCTTTGTCTGGTCCGCCGAGTGCGCTCAGGCGCTTAACTCCGGTATCAATGACTGACTGAGCTTGGCCAACGAGTTCGGTGGCTTTTGTAACGTCTACGTGAGGAATTGTCATGCTGAAAAACTACCGGTTTTCTGGCGACTTTGATGCGCCCTAGGCTGGAGACATGAACGTTGTCATGCTCCTTGCAGATTCAGCCCAAGTGGCTGACGGAAAGCTGTACATATTGGGCGGTGGGTGGTCCGTAACTGGCCCTGGCCCGACCCCCTCGGCAGTAGCCGTAAAGGTCAGCGTTGACCGCCACGAATTCAATAAAGAGCACCACTGGGAGATGTTCCTCGAGGATGCTGATGGTCGACTTGTTTCTATTGACACCCCTGAAGGTCCCCAGCCCATAGAAGTACGCGGTGATTTCTCAGCTAGTGAGCCAGAAGGAGTTCCACTCGGCACTCCAGTCGATGTTCCGATTGCCGTTAACTTCGGTCCAATCCCACTCGACACTGGTGCTCGCTACACCTGGCGAATGGTTATTAACGGTGAAGCACTTCCAGGGGCGAGTGCGTCATTCACAACTCGACCACAGTTCGAAAATGAGGCAGAATAAAAGTATGACTACACACGATCACTCATTTGGCCGCTACCTCGAAGACTTCGAAGTCGGAGACATCTTTAAGCACTGGCCAGGTAAGACCATTACTGAAGCTGATGACCAGTTGTTCTGCGCCATCACTATGAACCAACACCCCCTTCACAGTGATCGCTGGTTTGCAGAGACTCAGAGCGTGCAGGGACAAAATGTTGTTGTAGGAAACCTCGTGTACTCACTTGTACTTGGGATGAGTGTGCCAGACATTTCTGGATCAGCAATTGCAAATCTTGAAATTGAAACATTGCAACACAAGAATCCAACGTTTCACGGAGACACTATTTACGCCGAGACTCGAGTGCTTGAGAAAAAAGAATCTTCTTCGAAGAATGACCGCGGGATCGTAACGGTTGAGACCAAAGGTTTCAAGCAAGACGGAACTGAAGTCTGCTACTTCCGCCGTCGCGTCATGGTGTGGAAGAAGGAATTTGCTCCAAAGCGCCAGCGCCCATACGGTGACGACGCCTGGAAGTAATAGCGCGACGTTTCGACGTGCGCTGCTAAGGGCAACCCCCTCGCTAAAAAGAGAGTTGCCCTGGATCGGGGCAACGCCATGGAAAGTACTCGTTAGCGAGTTCATGCTCCAACAAACACAAGTTTCGAGAGTCATTGAACCCTGGGAGAAATTCATAAAGACTTTCCCAACCCCCACAAAGTGCGCTGATGCATCACTCGCCGAGGTGTTGAAACTCTGGGGTGGACTTGGCTTTAGTCGTAGAGCTAAAGCTCTGCACGAAACATCCAAGATGATCCGTGATCAGCACAAGGGCAAAGTCCCAGCGACAGTCGAAGAACTCAGGTCGCTCAAGGGCGTTGGTGAATACACCGCGAATGCAGTTGCATCCTTTGCGTTTGGAGCTCCTGTCGCAATTCTTGACACCAATGTTGGCCGGATTCTTAGCCGTGGTGTAGCGAATAAGACCCTCAACCAAAATGAGGCGAGAAAACTTGTAAGCGAATTGCTTCCAAAAATACAAATTGCGCAGTTCAATCAAGCAATGCTCGATCTCGGTGCACAGTTTTGCAAGTCCAAGCCATTGTGTGAACAGTGTCCAGTTGCAAAGTCATGTGCCTGGAAACTGAAAGGTGGCAAAGACCCGGCGATAAAGAGCGCTGGTGTTTCAAAACCTCAGTCAACATTCAAAGGTTCAGATCGACAGGTGCGTGGTCAAGTTTTAGCTCAGTTAAGAAATTCTTCTGTGAGTATGACCAAGCTGCGCTCTCACTTACATGAGGTTGACCCCACAAGGCTTCAGAACGTTATAGATGGCCTTGTCCGCGATGGTCTAATTGAGCAACGTGGCCGCATGATGCAACTTCACGGCGAATAGTCGGTAGTGTCACTCAGATGAGTCTCAACATTTCAGAGTTCAAACAGGTAGCAAGTAATTTCGCCACAGGCGTTGTGGTTATCACTGCAACCACTTCAGAAGGACCTGTTGGATTCACCTGTCAGACGTTCGGCTCCTTGTCGCTCGAGCCACTACTTGCTTACTTCACCGCCCAAACCGGCGGGTCCTCCTGGCCTCGTATCAAAGGGGCTGAGTCGATTGGGATCAGTATTTTGATCCAGGACCAAGAGCAGATTGCTCAACAGTTCGCCGCCAGTGGCGTAGATAAGTTCAGTGATGTCGAGTGGAAACCAGGCCCAGGTGGCGCTCCACTACTTGATGGCGCTCTTTCACACGTAGAAGGCACGCTCAAGTCAGTCACAACTCACGGTGACCACGAGATAGCGGTGCTTGAAGTGACCTACGGCCAAATAAATAAATTTAATAAAGATAGACCCACTGAAAGCAAGCCGTTACTGTACTTTCATGGATCGTTTGGGCTACCAGCATAAGAGTACAAATGTCATTAATGTTCGCAGTATGCGAACCATTGTGCTCACTATCAAAGGTGAATGTAACTGATGGCATTGTTCATCAAAATCGTTCTGGTTCTTCTTCTCATACTTACTGTCGCAGTCTTCTTGCTGCGAATGAGAAAGCTAAGCAGGGACAAGTTTCGCAATGAACTAAACGCACTTGACCCGAGTCTTATCGTTCCTCCACCATCTCCGTACCAAGTAGCACCAGGTTTTCGCGTTGTGCCAGAAGATATAAAAGAAGTACAACACCGTGTTCCCGAAAAACCAAAACTCGACACTTCTGCTGAGGGTTTTGTTTTTAATGATAATCAGCCCGCGCCGTTAAGCGAAGACGAGATTTTGTCTCACCGCGAACAACACGTACGCAATTTGGCACAGTCTGTTGAAAAGTCGCCACTCAGCTTTACGACTGTTGGGTCAGTCGTGATTGCTGCAATGGTAATTGTTATTTTTGCTGTTTACTATTTTCACTAAATAGTCGTCGTTGCATTTAGTTCTGAAAGTACAAACGCACTCTCATGACAGTTATCTCGCCAAGAGTCGTAACGTCCAGACGGGCCACCATGCCCGGCTCCCATTTCAGTTTTTAGATACACCACATTTTCTGAGTTCACATCACGCAACTTAAGTACGTATTTAGCAGGCTCCCAGAAGCCAACTCGAGAGTCGTTCAGACCTCCAGTGACGTACATGTGCGGATAGATCCTCGGGCTTCCATCGGGGTTTGTTGCACTTACGTTGTCATACGGTGAATATGACTTCATGACCTTGTACGCCACCTCGTCAGCAATTGGGTTGCCCCATTCTTCCCATTCCCCGGCCGTTAATGGGAGCGTTTCGTC
>CAINVQ010000130.1 GCA_903854175.1 uncultured Actinomycetes bacterium
AAGATTGCTGGAATCTTGGCAACGACCTCAATACCGACGAAGATCGCCAGCACAAGAACTGTTGAATATTGGAGAAGAACATTACCCATTAGGCATTTTCCTTTACTTCTTCGGGGACGATTGCTACGTGAGCAACGCCCAGGGCTTCTGCAGTTGGAGCGTGGTTGACCTGACCACTTCGTGAAACTGTGACACCTATTACTACTGGGTCATTCCAGTCAGGGTTAAGTTGACCCTTTTCGCCAAAGAGTGCGAGGAGCTTCAACACGTTGTTGGCGTACATGAAACTTGCTGACGCACCCATTTCGGCGGGTGGGTTAGTAAGCCCAACAACACTGACGCCGTTGTGGACAACAGTTTCTCCGGCCTTAGTGAGTTCACAGTTACCGCCACCATCTGCGGCCATGTCAATAACAAGTGAACCATCACTCATTGCTTCGACCATTGCTTGGGTGAGCAGAATTGGAGCCTTGCGACCCGGAACTGCTGCAGTTGTAATAACAATGTCAGAGTTCGCGACTTCACTGAGTAGCTGCTTTTGTTGTTCGCTACGCTCGTCGTCAGTGAGTTCACGTGCGTACCCACCAGCTGCGTCTGCAGTTACGGTGAGCTTCACGAATACAGCACCTGCTGATTCAGCTTCTTCTTTTGCAGCAGAGCGAACGTCGTAGGCGCGGACCTTTGCTCCGAGACGCTTCGATGTTGCAATTGCCTGAAGACCAGCAACACCAACACCCATGACTAACACCTTCGCTGGACGAATAGTTCCAGCAGCGGTAGTTAGTAGTGGCAAGAAGCGGTCAAAGTGTGACGCTCCAGCGAGTGCAGCGCGGTAACCAGAGACTGTTGCTTGCGAGGAAAGTGCGTCCATGTACTGCGCACGAGAAATTCGTGGAAGTAGGTCGAACGAAAGTGTTGTGACCTTCTTGTCGTTCAGAATCTTGACGATATCAGTAGCTAGCAGTGGTGAGAGGAATGAAAGGTGTGTTGACCCGTCTGGTAGCGCTGATGCTTCAGCGGCGGTTGGTGGGTTCACACGGAGGTTCACGTCACCCGACGGTGCGTCAGCAATTGTCGCACCGACTGCTTGGTAAGCCTCATCAGTGAAGTGGGCCTTGGCACCAGCACCACGCTGGACCAAAACTTCCCATCCATCGCTGACGAGAGTTTTAACGGCGTCGGGTGTTAACGCAACGCGTGTCTCCCCGGCTCGTGACTCTTTAAATAGCGCAATTTTCATTATGTAGTTCTATCAGGTCAGCGCCTAAATCAGGCACCGGCTTGGCTATTTGGCTAGGAATTCAACAATGTGGCCAGCAACTTCATTAGGGGCCGTGACTGCACTCCAGTGCCCTGACTCGCTCAGGCGCACATAGGTAAAGCCATTAGCGCAGTAGTCCCCTGAAGTCTCCATCTGCTCTTCGAGCAGCGCCCAGTCATTAGCTGACCACATGCCAAGTGACGGCGCCTGAATTGGAGGCAGCACCAGAGGCTCACGCATGAAGCCGTCAGCGGTGATGTTGGCTTTGTACCAGTTGAAGTGGCTGACAATCTGACCGTCACGTTCAAGTTCGGCGATGGTCTCTTCGGGCCATGGGTGATCGAGGAATGCGGTCATTGCTTCGTAGTTGTTGTGACGCAAGAACTGCGTTCCGAGGTCTTCGTTGATAAACACCAACATGTACCAACTCTTTTGTTGCTGCTTGATGCCACCATTTCTAAATGCAACCGGGTGGCCAACCGCCAAGACAATGTTCTTTTCAACACGGTCCGGCAAGAACAACGCCACCGCCCACGCAAGTGCAGCGCCCCAGTCGTGTCCAATAACCGTGAATGTTTCGGCGCCAACGGCGTCTGCAATGCAGGCAACATCTGCGACCAGTTCATTGAGTCGGTACTTCTCAACTTCCTCGGGCTTCGAACTCTTGCCACAACCACGAAGGTCGGGAGTTACAACGCGGTACCCAGCTGCCACAAGTAGTGGGTTGAGCTCTCGCCACATAGTTCCAGTGTCGGGCCAACCGTGCAGCATGATGAGCGTCGGGCCTTCACCTTCAACTCGGACAAATAGATCTACGTCGCCATTCTTTGCAATGAGAGTTTCCATAGAGGTGACGGTACACCGTGTAGAACTGTGGCGTGGAAATGTTTCGCTCAAGCATCAAGACTCCCGTTGGTTACTGGGTTATTGAAGGCAACAATGAATTCGTGAGTCGAATTGATTTAAAGGATGCAAAGTCAACGTCGAGTGGCACAACCCCTAAGGCAGTGGCTACTTGTGTTGATCAAATGAGTGAGTA
>CAINVQ010000131.1 GCA_903854175.1 uncultured Actinomycetes bacterium
CCCGTTCCAGCGTGAATGAGTGAACTGCCCCAGCCCCACTGAAACACTGCAACCACAAGTCCGAACGATGCCGCAACTGCGAGCAAATTCATTACCGCAGCAACAAGTGGCACGAGCACACTTCTAAAAGCAATCATAAGGAGCAAGCAACCAAGAATCACAATTACCGCGAGGAAGAGTGGAATCTTTGAGTCGAGAATGTGTGCAAAGTCCTTAATGACTGCTGTCTGTCCTCCTACATAAATGTGAGTTCCAGACGTCATTGTTGCTTTAGGAACGTAGACATTTCTGATTGTGTCAATCAAGTTGTTAGTTGCTGAAGATTGAGGGCTCGTTTTTGAAATAACCGTAATTAACCCAACAGTTGGATGTAGTTGATCGTTCGGGATTACAGGGCTGACTGCAGCAATACCTGGGTCTGTCTTTAGTGATGCAGCAAGTGCGTTGAGTGAGGCGAAGTCGTTTGCGTTGTGAATTTCACCAACGACACTTAGCGGTCCATTAGATCCTGGGCCAAAACCTTGAGCAAGGTAGTCGTAGGCCATTCGAGTAGTTGATCCAGCTGGGTCAGTGCCTTGGTCTGAACTTCCAAGTTGAAGTGAGAGCACTGGAACAGACACGAGAAGAATTGCAGCGATTGCTGCGAGCGAAAGAATCTTGGGTCGACGAGCAACGAACGCTGACCAGCGCTGCCATCCACCCGCAAGTACAACATCTTCTGGTCCGTTGTTCTTGAGTGAGCGACGTTCTTTACGACTTAGTACGCGGAACTTCTGGAATCCAAGCAGTGACGGGAGCAGGGTAAGTGATGCGGTCATTGTTATAACAACAGTGAGTGCAGCAGAAATTCCTACACCGTTAAGGAACGAGAATCCAAGCACGAGCATGCCAAGAAGGGCTATGCAAACTGTGATTCCAGCGAATAACACAGCACGACCTGAAGTGTTAATTGACGAAATGATTGAGTCTTCAACGCTCATACCTTGTTTGAGGTTTTGTCTACTTCTGGTGACAATGAACAGTGCGTAGTCAATACCAACACCCAGTCCAATTAGTGAACCAAGAATTGGAGCGAAATCTGCAATAGAAAGCGCGTGACTGAGCAACGTTGTCGCGCCACCAGCGATTACAAGTGCAAAGAGAGCAATGCCAAGTGGGAGCAACATCGCGAAGAAAGAACCGAAGGCGAGCAAAAGAACAATCGCTGTTGCGATCAGACCGCCAAGCTCTCCGGGGCTGCCCTTAGGAGAATTGAGTTGACCAAATGCCGGACCACCAAAAACAACTTCGAGCTGCTTCGAAGCAACTTTTTCTGCGGTTGTCTGGACTGCTTTTATCTTAGGAATGTCCAGTGCCTGGGCGTACTTGGTGAAGTTGACTGTGGCGTATGCAATCGTGCCGGATTTGTTCATCTGGAATGCGCCTGGGCACATTGTGCCAACAGTGTCACAGAATGGTGAAACGACACCTGCAACTTCTGGCAGCATTGCAACTTTGCCAAGCATTGTGTTAATCGCGGCTCTGTCAGTTTCGAGTGTGCCACTTGTTGCGTGGAACACAATTTGGTCAACATCACCAGATTTTGCTTTAAAGCCACTCTGGAGAAGTTTGGTGGCCAAAATAGAATTCGTATTTGGCAGTGAGAAGTTGTTCTTGTAGGCAGAACCCACAGAAGAAGAAACAGCGCTAATGCCAACAAAGAGCAGGATCCAGATAATAAGGACATACCAGCGATGGCGAACAGCAAAACGTGCGAGGGATTTCATTACTTCTCCTGAAGTGAGTTGGGGAGACACCGAGTAAAATCAAGGTGTGCAAAATGCATAG
>CAINVQ010000132.1 GCA_903854175.1 uncultured Actinomycetes bacterium
CAACTTGATCGAATCAAGTCGAACGTAACCCAACGGTCGCGGAATTCTTTGTGATGAAACTACTTTTGAAAGTATTTAGATGAGGTGTTTACTTGTTAAGAGCGCGTTGACGAGCAACTTCAAACGCAGCGATAGATAACGCCACGCTGGCATTGAGCGAACTGATTTTTCCAATCTGAGGAATGGAAACAACAGCTTGACAACGCTTCCTGGTTAGAGCAGCAAGGCCCTTCTCTTCACCGCCAACAACAATCGCCACAGGAATGCTCCCGAGGTCTAGGTCGTAGAGAGAGTCCTTTGATTCGCCAGCAAGGCCAACAGTGAGTACTCCGGCTTTGTTCATCTGATCAATTGCTGCAGGGATTCCACCAACGTCAGCAAAAGTTAAGTATTCAATTGCACCAGCTGCTGTTTTAGTAACAGAAGGTGAGATTCGAGCAGCTCGGTGACGCGGAACAACAACTCCTGTAACGCCAGCACCATCGGCACTACGAAGCATTGCGCCTAGGTTGCGTGGGTCCGTTACTCCGTCGCACACCAGCAAGAACGGGTGCTTGTGCTCAAGCAATGTGTCAAGACTCACTGAGTCGAGTCGACTGCAGAATGCCACAACGCCTTGGTGGCCTTCGGTGCGAGCTTCACGGTCAAGTCGAGCCATGGCAATGAGCTGAATTGGGACACGTTGACGCTGCGCTTCGCGCTCAATCTCATCAAGAATCTCTGCGGAGTCCTGTTGATCAGCAACATAGATTTTTTGGATAGTGCGACGACGTGCCTTAAGGAGTTCTAGAACTGCTTGACGTCCTTCAACTTGCTCTCCACCGAGTCCTTCTTTTTCACGTGTTGGGTTGCGACGTGTTCCAGTGTTTGGTGCTGCACTCGTATTTCTCCCTCCACCTCCGCGTGGTGGGCGGCCTTTTGGTGCTGGTCGACGTGGGGCTGGACGAGCCATTACTTCTCCTCTATGAGTACAACTGCGGATGCAGCAATGCCCTCTGCGCGACCAATCGCACCGAGTCCTTCTGTGGTTGTTGCCTTAACTGAAATGACGCAGCCAACTACTTTGCTCAGCGCTTCTGACATTGACGCCATGAATGCAGCAAGTTTCGGCTGTTCAGCAATGATTGTTATGTCACCCGAAGTGCAGCGAAAACCAGCGTCGCCAATGAGCGTCAACGTCTCTTCAAGAAGTCGCTTGGAAGATGCTCCAGCAAAAGATGGGTCAGTGTCTGGGAAGTGACGCCCAAGGTCACCAAGGTTGGCAGCACCTAGAAGCGCGTCACAGAGTGCGTGAGTGGCAACGTCAGCGTCAGAGTGTCCAGCGAGCCCCTTGGATCCTGGGATTTCAACGAGTCCAATGACGAGCACGCGAGTTGGGTCATCACTAAAGCGGTGAACATCAATGCCTTGTCCGATCCTCATGAAACGCTCCCAGCAATTCGCTCTGCTTGATCAATATCTTGCGGATGAGTGATCTTTATGTTTGACGGCTCTCCAAGAACTACAACTACGGGGACTCCAAGTGCTTCTACGAGCCCGGCGTCATCAGTTGCGTCACTCTTTGATTCGTGTGCTCGGCGAAGAGTTTCTGCCAAGAATGCTTGAGGAGTCTGCACTGTGACGAGCTCGTCACGAGAAATGGTTTCAGTGACCACAACTTGACCGTTTTTTTGCGTCACTCGCTTCACGGTGTCAGTAATGCCAATGCCGGGGATACATGCTTGTGCGCCATCGCGAATTGCACCAACAACTGCAGCAAAGAGCGATGGTGATGCGAGTGGTCGAGCAGCGTCATGTACAACAATTATTTCAGCATCACCGCAGGCACTGAGTCCTGCGCGAACTGACTCAGCACGAGTAGATCCACCAACGACAACAACGTCAGCACCCTGCTTGTCTTCAGTGTGACCCTTAGGCGCAACAAGTACAACGAATGATGCAACTGAGCGTGCGGCACGAATTGAATGTCCAGTTACGGTGTCGCCACCAAGTTGAGCGAACTGCTTAAGTCCGCCAAAGCGCGAACCAGTACCGCCCGCAACTACTACGCAGGCGACGCTCATGGTTACGGCAGAACTGAGGCGAGCTTTTCTTCAGCCGCTTCAGTGTCGACGTTGAGCGCGAAGGTCAACTCGGACACCAGGATCTGGCGAGCACGAGTAAGCATGCGCTTCTCTCCTGCTG
>CAINVQ010000133.1 GCA_903854175.1 uncultured Actinomycetes bacterium
AACTACGAGTTAGAACCGTCTCGCTGCGGTCAAGTCCTCCATAGATGTAGACCTGCTTAAAGGTTGTAGATCCGTAGCGACTGTATTCGGTGGCGTTAGCAACTGAGGCTGCTTCAATTGCGGTGAGAATCTGACTTGCGAGCTTGCCACCACCAGTTGCATCAAATGCCAGTGTTGCTGAAGTTTCAGTTAATGCGACGACAAGGTCCTTCATAAACGTAGGTGAAGTTGAATCAAGAATGTACTTGGCGCCAAGGGCACGAAGGGTCTCGACTTGAGCCGATGAGCGAACAATGTTCACCAGTGGGACATTCTCTTCAATACAGAGCCTTACGAGCATCTGTCCGAGGTTTGATGCCGCTGCAGTGTGAACAAGAGCGCTGTGCCCTTCCATGCGCATGGTTTCGACCATTCCGAGCGCAGTCATTGGATTTACGAATGAAGACGCTCCAACGCGTGCTGGAGTTCCTTCTGGAAGCACCAGACAGAAACCAGCGTCAACCACTCGGTACTGCGAATACATTGCTCCCCCAGCAATAGACACTGTTCTTCCAATTAGAGCCTGCGCTGCTTCAGAAGATCCAGCTGCAATTACCGTTCCAGCTCCTTCATTACCCACAGCCATTGACTCATTGAGACGTCCAGCTAGTGAACGAAGAACTCCGGGGTCAATTGCTGCTGTTGCTGATGGCTGGCCACCATTTGATGAAGCTTTGGCGGTTGCCATGTCAGCACCCGCAAGAAGAAGTCCAAGGTCAGAAGGATTGATTGGTGCTGCTTCAATGCGCAGAACAACTTCGTTTTCTTTCGGCTCAGGTATTGCAACCTCTACCAACGTCAGCTCTAAAACTCCAGTGTCTGTAACCGTTGAGCGAAGCTGCAAGCCCGAAGTTGGGATAGCTGTCATGAATAGTCCTTCAAATATGAATTGAAGAATAAGTCTAAACCGATTGCTCCCTAGTCGCCCAAGACCATAAATAGAAGTTAATGGGATAAATGATGTAACCAAATCTCGTTGCAGATGAAACTGACATAAGCACAAGAAAACATGTGCCAATTAAAGAGAGCATTTTTGACAACGTAAGCGGCCAGTGTTTCTTTAGATATGAAGCCATGAAGTACCCACCAATGATCAATGTTCCTGCCGGCAATATGTGTCTAAAGGGGTGCCACCATGTAGCGAGAATATGACCTGGAAGAGCACTGGCGGCTGGTGACGTAACCCCAGAGAGACCAAGTGGGAACGCAAAAACATTGGCAAAGAACGCGTGAGGAGCTTTAAACACAAACGGCAAGATCGTCGCAGTGACAATGACTGTGCAGGTAATCGCGAACTGCTTCCATTTCCCCTTGAATTCTTTATTTCGAAGAACTAGAAGTGATCCGAGCACCATTGGCCATGCAGTGAGCTTCATGGCTGATGCAATACCAATACTTAGCGCGGAAACATAAATTTGTTTTCTCTGAAGTGCCACAACGCCCAAAAACATGAGGGCAAGAATCGGCATATCGTCGCCACCAGTTGCAAGAAATATTGCGCTGGTTGGAAGAGCCAAGAGAACTTGAGCTATTCGAAGCTTCTGTTCTCTTTTAGCTCTAAAGAGTTTTAGTGCTAGTAGGCCAACGAAGATTGTGAGCAGCGACATCACAATTCGCGCATCGGTGAGTCCGTACCCTCTGTGCGTGATTGCATCAGGTAACCCGAAGATGGTCATTAATGGAAAGTACGGAAAGAATGATTCGTAGGTAGGTAGTCCCCTAATGCTGTGGATGACTTTGCCGTTCTTTACGTCAACGGTGTAGGGATCAGCACCCTTTACAACATTGTTTGCAGAACGCTCAATAACAGATACTTCTGGCTGTGCATAACCATGTCCTCCATTGTTCTGTCGCCAATGGGTTTCAAGTGCGAGTGGGATAACAACAACACTTACTACCAAGACAGTGAGAAC
>CAINVQ010000134.1 GCA_903854175.1 uncultured Actinomycetes bacterium
CCATCAAACCAAGGCTGTTCAATTGTTGGAATGCCAAGTTGCGCAAATGAGTTCTCTGCAAAGCGACCAAAGACGTCAAGGAACGGCTCGAAGTGTGACTTACCAATAAGGGCAGTTGCGTACCCGGCGTCATGGAGCTCTTCAGCGAATGATGGAGCATCAACGCGGAGCGCAACTCCATTCATCCACGCGCCGTGTGTGGTTGGGAACTGGCCAGTGAGCATTGATGCACGTGACGGCATGCAGACAACTGACGATGGCTGGCAGCGCTCGTAGCGAATACCTTCTTTGGCGAGCTTGTCGACAACTGGCGTTCGCGCGATTGTTCCACCGTTAGCGCCAACTGTGTCGTAGCGCTGTTGGTCAGTTGTAATAAAAAGAATTTTGCGTCCCATGATTACTTCTTTACTTTCTGCTCTGCGATTTCTTTAATTTTCTCCAACGCACCCTGAGTGCCAGCACCAATCAGTAGTGCGAGCACTTCTGGTTCTGCAGTTGTTGAATAAATGCACAATGTGTCGTTTGGCGCAATTTCAATTACGTCAATGATTCCGTAGTGAAAGGAGTAAAGAGGAGCCGTGATCTTGTAAGCAAACCTGCGAAGCGTCGGATCCACCGTGAGAATCTCTTCAGGCATGTCCATCCCCATAGAAACAGTGATGACGCGAATGCGTGTTTCAGGATCGTAGGTGGCCTTGATGATGCCGGGGAACCAATCTGGTTGTGACTCAGGGACTTTAATGATGTCCCATACCGTGTCAGGATCTGCCGCAATACGTATTTGTTGTCGAATCGATGCCACACATCTCCCTTGGACGTTCATAACTTAGCCTCAGAACCCGTAAGGTTTGTGCGTGCAAAGTTTGTTAGCCATTGACCTGCCCCTCGGAAAGACAATGACTCGTGCGCTCCTTGACTGCGTGAGCAAGGAGCAAGCATTTTGCGTTCTAGATCAACGACTTTCGCCACGTAGGCGCGAGGAAGATCTCGCACTCTTAGGTGCAACTTCCATCCTTACCAACGAAGGAATTCAAGTAATCGCTGGAGGGCGCGAAGTAGAAGACGGCACCGGGCTTGTCATGCTCACATCCGGATCTAGTGGCACTCCTAAGGCGGCAGTGCTTACGTGGAACGCACTTCGTGCGAGTGCTCGTATAACGCAGGCGACACTGCGTGACGTCGAACCACCAGTTTGGTTTCCGTGCCTGCCAGCAAATCACATTGGCGGTCTTGCTGTTCTACTTCGCGCAATGCTGGGCGATGCTTCGCTCGTATGGGGAGACCCTGACGACTTAACTTCTGGTGCATCAATGGGTGCAACACACATTGCAGTTGTCCGAACTCAATTAGCCCGACACGACCTCAGTGGTTACAAAACGGTACTTCTTGGCGGCGCTCGCCCACCAGACGGCATGCCAACGAATGTCGTTACTACATGGGGAATGACTGAAACTGGATCAGGAATTGTTTATGACGGCTTCGCGCTTCCAGAAGTACAGCTTTCAATTCTTGATGGTGAAGTGATTGTTAAGACACCAACTTTGTTCAGTGCTTACAGAGATGGGACGCGACCAAGTGTTACTGGGCCCGATGGAACAAGTAATTGGTTCCCAACTGGTGACGCTGGAGAAATTAGTGATGGAAAACTTTCGATTCATGGACGAATTGGATTTGTTATTAATACAGGTGGCGAAAAACTATGGCCTGAAGACCTTGAAGCGGTGCTGTTATCTCTAGACGGTGTTAGTGATGTTGCGGTAACAGGTGTTGACGACCCAGAGTGGGGTCAGCGAGTTGTAGCGCTCGTTGTTTCTAACGGCCAGAAAATAGATGATGCAATTACGAATATTGCAGCAGATCGAATTGGCCCATGGGCCAAGCCCAAAGAGATCAGGTACGTTGCTGCAATTCCACGAACTGCCAATGGCAAGATTCGTCGAAGCGAACTTACTTACCTGAATTAACTACGCCACCGGTTGGTTGCGTAGTGGTGCCACCGTCGACAGTAATTGTTTGTCCCGTTACCCACGATGTTGTATCGCTCACTAGTGCAAGTGCAACTGAAGCAATGTCTTCTGACTCACCAAGCCTCTTAAGAGGAATGTGACGAACAACTTTTTCTTCATTCTTTTCCCAAAGTTCGCGTGAAATATCTGTTCGAATAAGACCAGGCGCGATTGCATTAACTCGAACAGTTGGCGCGAGCTCCCATGAGAACTGCTTGGTTAAGTGGATTACCGCGGCCTTTGAAACGTTGTACCAACCAATTCCAGGCTCTGGCACAAGGCCACCAATTGAAGCAATATTTAGAACTACCCCCCCGTGGTCCTTCATCCATTGATGCCACGCAGCAGACGTATGAGTGACGATTGACATCTGATTCACTTCAACCGTCTTTTGCATTTGTGAGTCACTGATGTCAACAAGTGGGCCAAAGTACGGGTTGGTCGCAGCATTATTAACGAGGATGTCGAGAGAGCCAAATTTTGCGATCGCGTCGCTTACAACACGATCAGCATCACTCCTTGATCCCACGTGGGCAACAACTGCTGCAACATTTTCATGGTTAGTGAATGTTGCTAGTGCCTCGTTGAGGTTTTCTTCCTTTCTTGAAGAAATAACAACCTTGGCTCCGTTGTCATGGAGGGCATGGGCAATGGCTAGCCCTATGCCCCTACTTGCTCCAGTGATTAATGCGACTTTGCCGTTCAGATTTGTATTCATACAGCAAAGACTAGGTCCTCACTACGCTAATGAAGTGACGAATCGACTCCTAGGGGCATCCAGCGCTTATCTAAGCCAACACGCTGAAAATCCGGTGGACTGGTGGCCCTGGGGGCCAGAGGCGCTGGAAGAAGCGAAGCGACGTGATCTACCTATCTTTCTTTCGATCGGTTACGCC
>CAINVQ010000135.1 GCA_903854175.1 uncultured Actinomycetes bacterium
CCGTCATTAACGCTGTTGAAATTATGACGACCAAAAAGTGATCCACCGAATTGGAGAATTAGTGGCTTGTCCTCTGGACCAGTGAACTCGTAGTACAGCTTGTTTGAATTGACTTCAATAAACGGCATTCGCCCCCCTCAAATAAAACTTCACTCGTAACCTACAACTATTTGTGATTGGTTAATGAGTATTTGAGTCGATTGTGGAAATGAATTAATTGACTGGGAGTCCCCAAAGTGGCATCCACTTGGACAAGTCCTTCTCCAGTGGCAATGCACCACCAAGAAATGACTGAACACGTAATTCAAACTCATTGTCACGAGTCTCATCGCCGGTTGGAGAGAACGGGTAGTACGTCCCGCGCTTAAAGAGATAGACCATTCGCAATGTTCCTTGTCCCGGGGGATTAATTGGCTTAAATGCAAATACTGCGCACAGCATGTTTGCTCCGAGACCATTTTCATCAAGAGCCATTGCACTCTTGTGAAGTTGAGCAACCAGTGCCTCAGGATCAGTGTTGCCCTCAACAATCCATTTAAAACCGAGTTCATCAGTTGAGAGCGCCGTTGGGTTTACTTTTAACATTGCAACGAGTTCTTCATCAGTGTGAACAACGCCATCTGTTGTAAGTGCTTTAAAACAGATTCCAGCTACACCAGTTGGTAGTAGTAGCAACTCTTCTTCGAGAACCTTAAAAGACTTACTAGCTGCCAGCAAAAACTCTAAGTTCGGTTTAACTGGCTTTGGCTTTCCAAAGATTGAAGTTCTGAAACTCACTGTCCGTTTAGCTCGCGCTCAATCTTGTTCAACTGGTCAAGTCGCTTTTGCAGGCTTGGGTGAGTAGCGAAGAGTGAAGAAGCGCCACCACCAGAAAGTGCTGGTGCGAAGAAGAACGCATTCATTCCTTCAGCCTTGCGAAGATCTGTGCGTGGAATCTTTCCCATGTCTCCGGTAATACGAACGAGTGCACTCGCGAGCATCTGTGGCTTTCCGATAAGGATTGCACCAGCACGGTCGGCTGAGAGTTCACGGTAGCGAGAAAGTGACATTGTAAGAAGGAACGCTACGAATCCAACAACCATTGATACGAGCATGGTGGCAATTTCGAGCAGGACAATGTTTCCACCGTTGTTGTTATTGTTATTTGAGTTTCCGCCGCCGCCGAGCATTGCGCCCCACATCGCCATGCGAGAAACCATTCCAGCGAGCATTCCAACTCCTGAAGCAATGGTCATTACCGCAACATCACGGTGAGCTACGTGGCTGATTTCGTGGGCGAGTACTGCCTCTAATTCGTCAGTGCTTAGCCGGTGCATAATTCCTCTGGTTACACAAACCACTGCATTATTTGGGTTTCTCCCAGTTGCGAAGGCATTTGGCATGTCCATCTCGGCAACACCAACCTTGGGCTTTTTCATGTTTGCAAGCTCACAGAGGTGGTCAACGATTCGGTGGAGTTCTGGCTCTTCTTCAGGAGTAACTTCGCGAGCCCTCATTGAGAACATGGCAATTTTGCCGGAGAAGAAGTACTGGGCATAGAGCATTGCGCCACAGAAGATCGTTGTCACAGCTACAGAAATGCCCAGCTGGATCATTACGACAGCAATGATTATGTACAGGAACATAAGTCCAACGATTGTGATCATCATGCGAACGCTGAGCCCGTGATCGGGGCGAATGTTTGATTCAGCCATGTGTATCCTCCAATAATCGGCGTTGAGCCTTTTTGTTACCTAACCAGCCTAGGACGGTTTATGGAGAAATTGATTTAGAAAAACCCTTGTTTTACTGGGTGAAACTTAATTTCTTGGTAAATCTCGGTCTTGTGCACCGGCTTGTGCCGCAAGTTCTTGTCGATACGCTTCGAGTGCCGTGCTCAACTTTTCGTCGTTTGTGCTCAGTATCCTCGCTGCAAGAATCCCTGCGTTGGTTGCGCCATTGATTGCAACAGTCGCTACGGGCACCCCACGAGGCATTTGGACAATGGAAAGTAGTGAATCCATCCCGTCAAGTCGGGCAAGCGCCACGGGAACACCAATCACTGGCAACGTTGTAACAGCAGCGAGCATTCCTGGAAGGTGAGCTGCCCCACCGGCACCAGCAATAAGAACTTTTAGTCCGCGCTCTTTCGCACTCAGTCCGTATTCGACCATTGCTTCGGGGGTTCGGTGAGCTGAAACGACATTGATTTCGTAACCTATACCGAATTTTTCAAGAATTGTTGCTGCATCAGACATGATCTCGTGATCTGACGAGCTGCCCATAACGATTCCAACAACAGGATTCATGTCTATACCTCTTCAGTCTTAGTGCCGTAGACCGCTGCTGAAGTCCAGCCAGTCATGAAAACTTTCATCTGCTCATCGCCTACAACTGTGATGTGTCCAAGTTTACGGTCCGGCTTCCACTGCTTTGCGTAATCATGAATTGCAATATTTTGAATTGTTGCCGCTTTTTCAGGCGTCGGTGGCTGCGCTCCACCAATGATGTTGACCATGATGGCAAAATCCTCTTTGGGCTCAACTGATCCGAGCTTTTTGCCGCTGACGGCCAACAAGTGATTTTGGAACTGGCTTGTCTCAGTTCCCTCAATTGTCCAGTGACCTGAATTGTGGGGGCGGAGTGCGACTTCGTTGATAACAAGTCCATTCGGCGAAACAAAGAACTCAATTGCGAATATTCCAACAACGCCTATCAACGTTGCTATTTGCTCACCAAGAAGTTTTGCTTGGGTGGTGAAGTCTTCTGATGCATGGCTCGGGTAGCGAGTCTCAATGCACATCCCATCACGCTGAACAGTTGTAACTAGTGGATAGATCGCAAGATTGCCATCAACGTCACGTGCGATCAACTGGGCAACTTCACCCTCAAACTCAACGCGCTCTTCGACGAGCACTGGTCCGTTCTTAGAGAGTTCTTTAATAGCTGAAAATGTTTCTTTTCGACTTTCAGGGAAGATAACTCCGCGTCCGTCGTAACCACCAACGGGAGACTTGACTACTGGCTCTGCACTGAGTGATTCAAGAAATTTGTTCAGCCCTTCATCATCAATTGATGAGACCACAATGAATTTTGGGACCGGAAGACCGGCCTTAGCGAAAGCTTCACGCTGGAATGCTTTATCAGCGGCGTATCGAAGGGCACTTGAACTTGGGCGTACAGTTACGCCACTTTTCTCAAGATCTGCGATCTGTTCGAGGTCTACGAGTTCGTGATCAAAGGTAATGACGTCTACGTTTTCACTGAATTGCTTGAGTGCTGCAGCGTCCTTCGCATCGCCAACCGATGCATGGCTAGAAGTTGCGACGGCACAGTCCTCAAGTGAGGTCGCGAGCACACTAAGTTCTACGTTGACTGAATTTGCAGCCTCGCCCATCATTCGAGCTAGTTGGCCCGCGCCGATTACTCCTACGCGGACAGTGGATGTAGGTTCTGAATTGTTTGGCACACCAGAAACGCTAGCAATCCTCGAGGGGGGCTTAAATGCGCATTGCAATTGGACTTGATATTGACGGCTCATTAGAGCGCACCATTGACCGGGCTAAGAGCCTTCGAGACAAGGGATTTGATTCCCTTTGGTCGTCTCAGATCTTTGGTCCTGACACCCTGACGGTGTTTGCAGTGCTTGGTCGTGAAGTTAAAGACGTTGATCTTGGAACCGCCGTGGTTCCTATTCAGCCTCGTCACCCTTCAATGCTTGCCGCCCAGACACGAACTGTTCAAGAAGTAATAGGCGGACATCTCACACTCGGCATTGGTCTCTCGCACCAAGTCGTTGTGGAGAGCCTCTGGGGACTCCCATTTGACCGACCAGCCAGCTACATGCACGAATACTTAGATGCACTTATGCCAATGCTTCGTGGTGACACAGTCATGGCGCAAGGAGAACGGATCAAAGTTATTTCAATGGACTCCGTTGGTCCTAAAGAAACACGAGTGCCGAGTGTGATTGTTGCTGCACTTGGACCAAAGATGCTCGAAATTGCTGGAACGTACACTGACGGCACCGCTCTTTGGATGACTGGACCAAAGACCGTTGCCTCACACATCAAGCCACTCATTGATGAAGCAGCGAGCAAGGCTGGAAGATCTACGCCTCGAATTGTTTGCGGACTTCCAATAAGCGTCACAAGCGACGTTGCAGGAACGAGCGCCAAGATGGATAAAGAACTCGAGGTATACCCAACACTTCCAAGCTACGCCGCAATGATGAAGCGTGAAGGGGCGCAGCAACCGTCTGACCTTGCGCTCATTGGCTCTAAGCAGCAAGTTTTAGAGCAACTCCACGAGCTTGCAAAATCAGGTGTGACTGAGTTCAACGCTCAGGCTGTTGGAACTCGCGATGAAATTGATGCGACACATGAAGTGTTGCTGGAGTTCAGGACCAACTAATTACATTGGTGCACGAGTGTGCTTGAACTCATTGAGTTCGGGCTGATTCGCCATCATTGAAACGAGAGATTCAATCACACCAATGGACGCACTGGCGTCTGATGTCGGTGGGTTCATGTACCGCACGAACGTTGCGTCATTGCCAATTACAAAAGTTGGGACCCCGAACGCTTCAACTTTTGAGAAGCGCTTGAACGATTCACCTATGACTTGGTGAGGTCGTCTTGTTGAAATATCACTGCGAACTTTTTCCATATCGACACCAAGGGGACTGAGTAGTCCATCGATCTCATCAATTGTTACGAGTCTGATTCCTTGTTCGTGACGGCCACGAAACATCGCCTCATGAGCGTCAAGGAATACATCAGGTTGTTGGTCTCGAATGGAGGTGCTTACCGCTAGCGCTAATAGATCAGCGTCGTACTTTTCGTTATCCCAAACATCTGGCGCACCTTCAGCCTTGTATCCCTGACTCATTGTCCAGGGCACGAATGTCACGTCAAATTTTCCGCCAGCCTTTAGTGCGCTCACCATATGAAGGTGGATGTTCTTTGCAAATGGGCAGCGATAGTCGTATGAAAGTTCGAAAGAAGTCATAACTAGAGCCTAGAGACTCTTACGCCGGAACGGGTACTCCCTCAGAGCGACAGAGATCCTTGAAATTACAGAACCGACAGGAGTTCTTCGATGGGGTTGCTGGGAATTCACCATCGTTGTAATAGGTGTTGATTTTCTGCCAAGCCGTTGCCGCAGCTTTTTCGCGAGCCCTGACGTTTACCTCAGTTACGTTTCGCTCAACTGCTTCACCGTGTGCGACGTACAGCAGACGCATTTTTACTGGCAGCTCACCTAGCTTTTCTTTGCAGAGTGCTGCATAGAGTTCAGCATTTGCGAACGTTGATGAATCAAACGAACGGTTTGGTAGTCCACCAGTTTTGTAGTCAACAATGATGA
>CAINVQ010000136.1 GCA_903854175.1 uncultured Actinomycetes bacterium
ACAATGATTCCTGTGATTCCAAATACAACAACGAGGTAAGGCATGAGGTACTTCTCAACCTTTTGTACCAAGTTGTGACCAATAAAGGCAACTGCAATTTGAACAATTACCACTACGAGCAGAGAAAGCAAGTTGCTCATGTGGGTAAGTGATGCAAGTGCGAATGCTCCAGAAACTGAGTTAACAGCGAACCAACCAATTCCTGATGCGAACCAGTTAGCAAGTGATGGGAATGCATTTCCGATCTTTCCGAAAGCTGCGCGACTAACTACGAGCTGAGGAACACCGTACTTTGGACCGTCCTGAGTAAGAACGTACTTAGCGTACGCACCAAGAGCGTTTCCAATGATGATTCCAATTACAGCTTGTGTGAAGCTAAGTCCGAAAAGGACACCAAGTGCACCTACATAAATAGTTGCGAACTCAAGGTTTGGACTCGCCCACACTGCGAAGAGTGACGAACCCTTTCCGTGACGGTCCTTTGCAGGAATTGCTTCAATTCCTCCAGGTTCGACGGCGAGTACTTTCTCACCGTATTCGCCGGAGCGAAATTCAATATCTGACATATATTTCCTTTTTTAGTTGGAGAAGGTTCAACGGCACATCAGGCTCCGACAAGCCATGCGCAGAGGCTAATAAAGGGTGTGAGAAAAAGTATGGATAGGAACTAAATATTCCTGGATTACCTGATTAAAGGGTGTGCTCAGGTCATTACCCGGCGCCAGAACCCAGGTGGACGGGCATGAGCGTGATAATGGTCAGGGATGTTTCTCATGTTGTCATCGATGTACCACTCTTCGCCTTCAAATTCGGCGTCAGCAACTGCCCCAAGGAACTCGTGGAGTTTCTTTTTAATTTCTTCCGGTGGGGTGTTGTCATGATCTCGCCACACCACCATTGGGACAACACAAATAGTGCAGTCCGCAATCCAGCAGAGCTCGTTCTCGAAATAACGCTTTGAAACTACAGCTGCGTCACAGAGGTCGCAGCCCATAATTACTTAACCGTCAAGACAACACTGGACTTGGCTTTCACCATTGTTCCAGCAGCCGGGCTTTGGGCAATTACTGCGGTCCACGTTGTAGTTCCAGCACCCTTACCTGTTGTCGTGAAGTAAAGAAGTGCTCCGTGCATCGCTGCAACGGCCTGTGCGTAATTCATTCCAATAACGTTTGGTACTGCACGAAGACTTGCACTTGGTGCAGTGGTTGTAGTTGTCGCACCAGCTTTAACAGTCGTAGTCGTCACAGGCTTCTTAATTGTGGTGGTTGGTGAAGTGGACTTAATGGTTGTAGTGGTTGTGCCAGAAGTTGAAACCACAAGGACAACCTTGGTCTTGAGCTTTACAACAGTGCCAGCAGCTGGAGTCTGTGAAACAACACTCAACCACTTACCTGTATTTGATCCCGGGCCAGTAGTTGCGTAAAAGAGAAGTGCAGTGTGCATTGCAGCAAGAGTTTGAGTTGGGTTCAGTCCAACAACATTTGGAACTGAGACAGTTCCTGCAGTGTTTGCGAGTGTTGTAGTGGTTGATCCTGTTGTCGCCGCTGCACCAGTACTTACACTCAAAATCACAGTTTCGTTTGCGGGTACTTGAGTTGGGTTTTCTGTTTTGTTGTAGCTGTAGCTGACAATGCGCCCAGCTGGTACAGCTGACGAATCAACTTGTGCTGAGGTAGGACACTGAGCAATAAGTTTTAGCTTTGCGAGCTGCGCAGTCGCTGTCACACAGTTTTCTCCGACCAAGTTCGTTGGAAGTGTGACCATTGTTGGCCCCTTGGAGATTTCAACCTGAATGACTAGTCCGGCCTTTCCAGCTGTTCCAACAGCAACTGACTGGCTGACGATCTTGCCCTTATCAACTGTTGCTGAAGCTACGGACTTTGTCTCGGTGATCGTGAACGGATCACCATCTGACTTAAGCAAACTCTGTGCCTGTGTTGAGGTAAGGCCAATAAGCGAAGGAACGGTGTGCTTGGTGGTGAATAGACCCATCTCGTAAGCAACTCCTCCACCAACTCCAACTACAGCAATGAGGATCGCCGCCAATAAAAATCCTGACTTTCCCTTTCTCAGAACACGAGAAGGAGGCATTGAGTCAAAAGTGATTGGAGTACGTCGACGAGCTTCACGGAATTCATTATCAACAGGCTGAGGTGTTGAGCTCACCGGGCGAGGCTGCTGTGGAAGTGGAAATGCCGTTGGAACAGCTTGGGTGTTGCCAATAAGTTGGTCAGGCGATGGAGCGTTGAATCCAATTGTCTCTCGCGGCGCCTGATTATTTAGTGACTGCTGAAGAAGTGGCGTTGGTCCATTTGACTGGAGCACAACAAGTGGCAATGAGTCTGAAGTAACTCCTGAAAGACGATTCGAAAACTGTCCAGCATCGAGTCGCATTAGAGGATCTGGAATTGCTGCTTGAGCAAGAATCATGTCGAGAGTTCCAAGTTCTGGGCGAACTGGAAGTGGTGAGTGAATGCGCTGGCGAAGAACTGCTTCTGGAGTCATCTCGTCGAATGGAGCTTCACCCGTTACAGCCTCGTACATAATGAGCGCGAGTGAATACACATCTGTTTTTTCAGAAATCGCTTCACCCAAAACTTGTTCAGGGCTTAAGTAGCGAACATCATCGAGTGAAAGACGCTCACGATAGGCAGTTCCAATACCAGCGAGCGCAACATCAGAAACTCGAACCATTCCCTCTTCATCAAACAAAAGCTTTGATGGTGAGAGTTCAGAATGAACAAAACCGTTTTCGTGTAGATAATTAAGTGCGCTCGCCACATCACGACCAAGTCGTGCGGCATCATCCGTACTTAAGATTCGCCCCGAAGTCAGCACGTCTTCGAGTGATCCGCCGCCTAGATACTCGGTGATCATGAAGATGGCACCGTTTTCTTGTCCACCGTCATAAACACGAGCAAGGTGTGGGTGGCTCAGGGTTGCTGACTTAACAATGTTGTCGCGAAACGCACGACGAACTTCTTCGTGAACAGCGAGTGCTGGAAGCAAAACCTTTACAACAACTGTGCGATTAAGAGAAAGGTCCTCAGCGAGGTATACCTCTGCGGTATGGCCAACGCCAATGAGGTCAATAATTCGGTATCGACCAGCAAGTTGGTAATCAGGGAGAAATGTAGACGCCATTAGGTCTATAACCCTAGTTAAGGAAGGCTAGGACTGGTAATTGCCTGTATTTAATAGGGATTCAAACTGGCTTGAGGGAATCATTGGTATTCCTAGTTCTTCAGCCTTTGAGAGCTTTGAGGCGCCTGGAGCCTCGCCCACAACAACGCAGTAGGTCTTCTTAGAGACTGAGCCTGGAGAAGTTCCACCTCTAGCAATAATCGCTTCTTCTGCTCCGTCGCGCGAATAACCCTCAACCGAGCCAGTAACAACAACAGCTTTGCCCGAAAGAGTTTGTTCGTTCTTATTTTCGACTTCAGGCTCAATAAGGAGAACACCTGACGATTTGAGTCTCTCTAGACGCTGAGCGTTTTCTTCATCTCTACAGAACTCAAACATCGATTGTGCAATAACTGGTCCAATGCCATCGATTGCTTCTAACACTTCTAGTGGGGCAACTTTTAGCGCGTCATACGATTTAAAGACCTTTGAGAATTCTCGAGCAGCTACTGGACCAACGTGACGAATACCAAGCCCTACGAGCACACGGCTAAGTGGCATGGTCTTAGCGCCATCAATTGCTGCGATGAGGGAGTTAGCAGATAGTTCGCCAAGCCCCTCGAGAGCAGCAATTGACGAGCTCTCGAGGGTAAACAAATCAGCTACATCAATAATTAATCCAGCCTCGAGTAACTGTGCGACACGTTGTTCACCTAAGCCTTCAATGTCAAGGGCACCTCTCGACGCGAAGTGGATGATCTGCTGCATTTGTTGTGCTGGACATGATGCATTCACACAGTACGTATCTGATTCTTCACCAACGCGCTCAAGTGCTCCCCCACATTCAGGACACTTCTTTGGGAACTTCCACGCGGCGCTTCGCTTGAAATCTTTTTCAGGGACTGCCGCAACGACTTCGGGGATTACGTCACCAGCTTTTCGAACAATTACAAGGTCACCTGGACGCACATCTTTTAGTGCAACTTGATCTTGATTATGAAGTGTCGCCATTGAAACTGTTGATCCCGCAACAACAACAGGTTCAAGCACCGCGTAAGGAGTTGCTCTTCCAGTTCTACCAATGGAAACTTCAATTGCGAGAAGACGCGTTGTTCGCTCTTCAGGGGGGAGCTTTCGCGCAATCGCCCATCGTGGTGCGCGCGAAGTAAATCCAAGTTCTTCACGTTGAGAAAGTTTGTCGAGTTTTATGACAACGCCATCAATGTCATACACGAGACTGTGGCGGTGCTCTTCAAACCAAGAGCTACGAGCAATCATTTTGGCGCTACCGTGCTCAACACTTGTTTCTTTTGAAGTGAGAAATCCCCATGCACCGAGCTGTTCAATCGTTGCGATATAGCTGGAGAAATTTAATGTGTTATCAAGATCAACCAATTGGTAGGCCAGAAAAGATAGTGGTCGCTGTGCTGTAGCTGCCGGATCTTTTTGTCGCAAACTTCCAGCCGCTGCATTTCGCGGATTAGCGAATTCCTTTGCTCCAGATTCACGTTGACGCTTGTTCAACGCTTCAAAGTCATCTTTTGCCAGAAATACTTCTCCCCGGACTTCGATTCTTCCAGTAGAGCCTTTAAGTGACTGTGGAACATTTTTAATGGTTTTTACATTGTCAGTTACGTCTTCACCAACACGGCCATCACCTCGGGTTGCTGCCTGGATTAGTGCGCCATCTACAAATGTGATTGATAACGCCAGACCATCAATTTTTGGTTCAACCGCGAAATCAAGTTCATCAACGCTTAGCGATAGCCCTTTTGCTGCGCGCTGGGCCCACTGCTCAAGTTCAGAAACATCGAAAACATTGTCGAGTGACAACATCTTTTCAACGTGAATTACTTCGCTAAATACGGTTGATGGCTTAGTGCCAACATTTTGAGTTACCGATGATTCATCTCGAAGTTCTGGGTGGGCTTCTTCGAGGCTCCGAAGTTCTCGAACTAACGCGTCGTAATCTGCGTCTGGGATTTCAGGTGCATCATTGATGTAATACGAAGCGTTATGCCTCGAAATTTCTACTCGAAGCCATGAAACTCGCTCCGATGGATTCACGATGGTGCAACGATTGCGGCACCCTCAACAATCGTTGGCTCGCTTTCGCGGTAAAGAACAACTGATTGACCAACTGCGACTGGACGAGCAGGTTCATGAAGTTCTATAAACCAACCGTTTTCATTTCGAAGTGTTACACGCTTTGGAATCCCATGCGCACTCCACTGTGCCAAAAGAACTGTTCCGTCAGTAAGTGGTTCATGCGAAAAAGTAAGTGACGAGGCATCGAGAGCAATCTTTTGAATAAGAATCTGTTCAAGAGTTCCTACTTCAACTCGCTGACTCGCGATATCAACCTTCGCGACGTAGCGCTTTTCGCCGTCACGTCCTGGCAGAACACCACGACGCTGTCCCACTGTCATTAGTTCTGCAGTATTGGTTTCGCCAAGTACTTCGCCAGTTGTGCGATCAACGATTTTTGCTGAAGTAACTGGGATACGGCTTCGAAGGAACACTTCTCTACCCTTTGACGCTTCGATGAAGCAAACATCTTGAGAGTCAGGCTTGTCCCATGTACGAAGTCCGAGCCGCTCTCCTTCAACTCGCACTGCAGCCTTATTCATGTGTCCAATTGGTAACAACAACATTGAAAGCTCTTCTTCGGTGAGATAACCAAGAACGTAGCTCTGGTCCTTTTGGTTATCTTCACCGCGAACGAGAAAATGCTTTCCATCGCGCTCGACTACTTGTGCATGGTGACCCGTGGCAACTTTTTCAAAACCAAGTCGTTTTGCGCGTTCAAAGAGAAGTCCGAACTTTAAAAAGCGATTGCACTCAATGCATGGGTTCGGGCTCTGCCCAGCAGCGTGGCCGGCAACGAATGGCTCGACAACATGCTTCTCGAACTCATCGGTGTAGTTAAAAACGTGGTGATCAATTCCAAGAACTTGCGCAACGCGTCGAGCGTCATCGACATCTGAAACTGAGCAGCAGCCGGAGTCGCTTACCCCACCCCAGAGCTTCAGTGTGGCGCCAACGACTTCATGGCCCTGCTCAATGAGCATGCCAGCCGCAACCGACGAATCAACGCCGCCACTCATCGCTACAAGAACTTTCATCCTTCTATTCTGCCAGCCCCCAGTAGCAGTGAAACTTACGGTAGGAGGCGGCTTACAACTTGGCCCAGAATGCCAATAAGGGCATCAACTTCTGCAGGCTTGGTTTCAGAACCAAATGAAAGTCTGAGCGATCCTCGTGCCCGACTGAGAGGCACCCCCATTGCTGAGAGAACGTGGCTGGGCTCGGCGGCACCACTTGAGCAGCTAGCCGCAGCGCTGGCACAGACGCCTTCTTGATCGAGCAAGAACAGAAGTTCATCGCTCGCAATGCCGTCAAAAGTGAGGTGCACTGTTCCAGGAAGTCGAGCAGCGTTACTCGCTGTAATTTCACAATTCTTTAGCTGCTTCGCTGCAGCAATAATTTTGTCTTGATAGGAAGTTACGAGTTTTAGTGTCTGCTCATGATCGCGCATGGTTGCCTTGGCTGCTGCGGCGAGACCAACAGCTGCAGCGACATCAACAGTTCCTCCGCGGTGACCTTTTTCTTGACCGCCACCGGGAACTACTGCATCAAATGAAACTTCACTTCGAAGTATTAGCGCCCCAGAATTAACTGGTCCCCCGATTTTGTGTGAACAGATTGAAATCATGTCCATGTCTTTTGTGAACTCCGCAAGATTTAGAAATGGAGCAACAGCAACTGCGTCGGTGTGAGTAACGCATCTTGCACCAACAGCACCGGCAACGGCACTGATTGGTTGAATTACACCCGTCTCGTTATTTGCTGACATCACGCTCACTAGAGCGGTGTCATCTGTGATCAGTGATTCAAGTGATGAGATGTCCACGACACCTTCGGAATCAACGTCAATGTATCGAACGCTCACATTGTCATAATCACGCTCAAGCATTTCAACGCAGTCGAGTACCGCGTGATGCTCAATTTTTGAAACAACAACAGATGTTGTTGGATTATTTCGACGATGCTTATTCACTACTCCGGCAACTGCAAGGTGGCATGCTTCAGTGCCACCACCAGTAAAAATTACGTTGCCTGGTTTAGCGCCAAGAAATGCTGCAACTTCGTCGCGAGCATCCTCAACTGCCTTACGTGCTTCTCGAGCTGCTCGGTGCGCCCCTGAAGGATTACCAACAACACCGTGCTGCCATTTCTCCATCGCAGCAACAACTTCTTCACGCCTTGGAGCAGACGCCGCGTGGTCGAAGTACAGCTGCGTCATGCCACGTAGAACGTCTTGGCGTTCATGAATTCACGAATACCAATTGCTCCTAGTTCGCGACCGAACCCTGAGCTTTTCGTACCGCCAAAAGGAAGTTCAGGCATCGAGGCAACATTAGAGTTCGCAAAGACCATGCCCGCATCGATTCCTTCGATTGCCTGATGAATTTCCTTTACGTCTGTGGCATAAATCATTGCCCCGAGGCCCCACGGAGTGTCATTTGCGAGATCAATTGCTTCAGTGAGGTCTTCAACAACATAAACAACCGCAACTGGACCAAAGAGCTCTTCGCATCCAGCACGAGAATCTTTTGAAACATTCGAAAGAACTGTCGCGGGATAGAAATAACCCTTGCCATCAAGCGGCGCTCCCCCGGTGTGAACAACAGCTCCCTTAGCAACGGAGTCTGAAACCTGCGACGTAATGAGTTCATACTGCGATTTATTTACTAATGGTCCAATAACTGTGGTTGGCTCCATTGGTGAGCCCACTGGCACTTGACTCATTGCTTCACTGAATTTTGAAATGAACTCTTCAGCGCGGTCCTTAACGACAATGAACCTCTTTGCGGCAATGCACGCCTGTCCATTGTTCTGAACTCGTGCGGTAACTGCCAAAGGAATGGTGTGATCCATGTCAGCAGAACTTGCAACGATGAATGGGTCGGACCCACCAAGCTCCAGCACACACTTCTTCAAGTATTTTCCAGCTAATGCAGCAACGCTGCGACCAGCTCGCTCTGAACCCGTAAGAGTCACTCCCTGAATTCGAGCATCAGAAATAATTGATTCGACTTGTTCAACTTCAACAAAAAGATTCGTATACACACCAGTAGGAAAACCTGCACGTGTGAATAGGTCAGCCATGAATTTCGCACAACCAGGAACGTTCGGCGCGTGCTTGATAAGCACCACATTGCCAGCCATCATGTTCGGAGCGACAAATCGAGTGATTTGCCAAAGAGGAAAGTTCCAAGGCATGATTCCAAAAAGTGCACCAACTGGGTCGTAACGAACACCACTATTTTTTGCTGGTGTTTTGATGCTTTCAGTCGCAAGTAATTCCTCAGCGTGCTCGGCGTAGTAACGCATTGTGCTCGCACACTTTGCGGCCTCGCCCTTGGCTGCAGCGAAAGTTTTACCCATTTCAGAACTCATCAGTTCTGCAATAACTGGAATCTCACTTTCAATGAGTTCCGCGGCACGAACCATGTAAACAGCGCGATCTGCAAAAGAAAGTTCTTTCCAAGAGCTAAATGCATCGTGCGCCTCTGCAATTGCCGACTGCACCTGGGCATCACTGTGCGAATCATACGTAGCGTTAATTTCTTCGGTCGCTGGGTTGATTGAGATAAAAGGCATATCTCTATTCTGGCAGTAATTACTCTGACTCAACCACCGGCCCACTTATTGCGGACCACACTCTCTGGCCACGTATTGCTAGCAATAAACAAACAAGTGCCATAAGGCCTGACGAAATTACCGTGATTTCTCTAATTCCCCATAGACGGGATAACCAAGAACCAATAAGAGCGCCAAAGGGGTACGAGACCGAAAGCGACAAAGTGTAGAGACTCAATATTCGAGATCTCTCATTCGTTGGTGCGTAGAGCTGCACTGCGGCGTTAAATCCATTGAGCGCGCCAACATATGCTCCCCCGAGCAGCATGAGTGACAACATTGCACAAATGAAGTTCGGGGAAATTCCATAAAGAAAGTCACCGACCGCCAGCATCAGCATTGAATACTGAATTACGTGTGCTCTTGACTTTCTTCGTGTCACGGCAGGAAGTGTGAACGCAGCAATTACTGCTCCAACCCCTTGGGCTGTAACCAGCCAAGATGTGCCAATTTTTCCGGCGTGCAGCACATCAATAGCCATTGCTGGGATCAAAGTGATGAAGGGGCTGATAATGAGTCCAACTACAGCCACTCCCATAATTGGATAACGACAACCAAGCACTCTCCAGGCTTCCTTAATTCCTACAACTAGCTCTTTCACTGGTTGTATTTTTGTAAGAACTTTTTCTCTTGGCTTGGTGTGGACAAAGAAGAACATAACGACAACGATTGCGAACGAAACCGCATTTGCAATAAAGCAGACCGCTGGGGAACCAAAACCCAGCGCAACTGCAGCAAGCACTGGGCCAAGAATTCTTCCCAGATTGAACTGAGCTGACGAAAGGGAAATTGCTGCGACAACTTCATCAGTATCGACCAAGTCTCGAAGTAATGATTGCCACCCGGCCCAAGATGACGAGCTTGATAGTCCTTCAATAATTGCGAGCATGCACGCGACGAGTGGTGTCAAGTGATGTGTGAGCAATGCAACTGCGAGAAGTGACGCAGTAATTGCCATGATGAAATTGTTGAGTTGAATCCATTTTTGACGGTCAAACCGATCAGCGACTATTCCACCGAGCGGTGATCCAATGATTGCTGGAAGCCATCCACAAAATGTAAGGAGTCCCAACCAAACGGCATTATGAGTTGTTTGGGTGAAGTAAACACCAAGCGCGACACTTTGCATCCACATACCCACCGATGAGGCGAAGTTGGAAATTATGGCTAATGCGAAACTTCTGTGACGAAGTGGTGCGAATGCGACTGAAGCCATAGAACTTAACGCTACTGAGTTAAGCGCTGAATAGTCGCTTTAAGAAATTATTCTTGGTTCTTTTTACGGCGAGGACGCAGTGCGAACCACCAGACCGAAACAATCGTCGAGAGAATTCCAACAATCCCAAGTGACGCCTTGACGCCCTTACGCTTGCCCTTTTCGTTTTCACTCATAGAACCATCGTAGTAAGCAAAATGCCGGAGGCAAAAAGCCCCCGGCATCAAGCAAAACAAGTGGCCTAGGCCTGAGAAGCCGCCTCAATATTGAATTCAAGACCAATCTTGTGGCCAACTACTAGTGATCCGTTCTCAAGCGCACCTTCAAAGTCAACTCCGAAGTCACGGCGATCAAACTCACCCTTGGCTTCAAAGCCAGCAACATTTACTCCAGGAGTCATTGATGGACCAGAGCCTAGGAATTCAAGTGCGAACGTAATCGGCTTGGTAACACCCTTGATGGTGAGGTCAGCTAGAAGCTCGTAGTCGTTGCCACTCTTAGCTTTAATTGAAGTTGACTTCAGGTTAAGAGTTGGAAACTTCTCTTCTTCAAGGAAGTCAGCTGACTTGAGGTGTCCATCACGCATTTCATTTGCAGTTGAAATTGAAGCAGCCTTTACGGTTGCCTCGACTGAAGAAGTTTCTGGAGTTTCACCGATTGTGAGCGTTCCTTCAAAGTCAGTGAATGAACCACGAACCTTTGAAGCTACGAGGTGGCGGACGGTAAAACCGATTGAACTGTGTACTGAGTCGACGCTGTAAACGCCTGGAGCTGGAAGGTTGCTCATTTGAATTTCCTTTGATTTGAACACTTTTGTGTAATCATGACTATAAAGGTCAT
>CAINVQ010000137.1 GCA_903854175.1 uncultured Actinomycetes bacterium
CCCGACCTAACGATTACAAATCGCTTGCGCTGCCGGACTGCGCCACGCCGGCTCAGAAGTTAAAAGTTTAGTCAATCCTCCAAGGTCGCTCTAGGCTTATAGAAATGACTGATACTTCCCAGCCCCAGGACACCCCAAGAGACACCGGATCTCACTTTCAACCATCCCTTCGAAAGATGCTGATTATCTTGTTCCTCTTCGCTTTGTCGGCTTTCATAATGCTCAGGTCTCCTGGTGCCTCAGGCCCTAATTTCGCAACTCCAAACATCACGACACCTACTTCTGGCAATACTCAGACTTCAGTGCCTGAGTCTCAGGTGCGAGTTCAGGTTGCGAATGGAACTTCAACCAATGGTGTTGGCCGCACATACACCCAGCAACTCATGACACTCGGTTGGAACACGCTTCCTGAGATGAATGGTCCAAAGATCAACACAACCATTATTTATTACAACCCGGGCTTTGCTGCATCTGCGCAAAAGATTGCTGCGGCATTGAAGGTGAGTCCAACAGCGGCACAACCACTCAACGGTCAGCAACCAGTTGCTGGTGCTTCGAGTGATGACGTAATTGTCATCATTGGACCAGACCTCGTTGTCGGTGGTTAATTACTCCTGCGCGGGTAACTCAAACCCATAGCGAAGTAGTGCGGCGCGAAGAACTTCAGCTGACATTGGTCGTAACTCTTCAAGCGGGCGATTGCGGTGGCGTCTAATACCTAAGTCAACTTGTGCAATTGATCCGACCGAAAACTTTCTGGCGATATCAATGAGTAGCGCAATTTCCACGCCGTAAGAAGCTTCCAGCATGATTGCTTCGAATGTGCTTCGACGCCCTGCGGTTTCTCCAGCGAGTGGCTGTTTAATTTCGCCAAGCCCCGGGTAGAGCAACGACAAGATAGGTCGTGCACTTAATTCGTTGACTCTTCCACCACCAGTTGGCATGTTGTGCAGTGGTCGTTCGTAGTAACCCTTGACGAGTTGAACGTCCGCTCTTTCCAGCAGCGGTTGAATGAGACGAGGAACATAGTCAGTAGTGGTGTTGGTTACGTCAGCATCTAAGTACACGACAAGCTCAGACGTTGTTGCGTGAAGACCAGCAGCCATGGCTTCACCCTTGCCACTGTCGCCGCTCAAGGTGACAACTCTGGCTCCATGGTGATTTGCTACAACCCCGGTGTCGTCACTGGAGTGGTCGTTAACAACAACCAGCTCGTCAATGAGCCCTGGGTGGTGCGAAACGGCATCGAGCACTGCTCCAATAGTGGAGGCTTCGTTCTTGGCGGGGATGACTACCGCCAATGTGGTGTGATCCTTTAGCTCAAGTACTCGTTCGAGACTGAACTGTTCGCGCGTGAGGGTCCAAGGAACATCTGCCATAGGACTTAAGGCTAGGGCTTGGGGCAAAATCTTGCACTTGACAAATAGGCTCAAAACAATAAGAATTGGTATCAACATCAAGAGCGACTGAGGGACGGGCCCTGTGAAGTCGCGACAACCAGTGTGAAACATGAGCACCCGCTCTTCACACCAGGTGCCAAAGCCCGAACGATGAAAAGGGAGTTTTATGAGTTTCGCAACCGGTC
>CAINVQ010000138.1 GCA_903854175.1 uncultured Actinomycetes bacterium
GGTGAGTCGTATACATTTGTTGTTAAGGCGATCAATCGCATAGGTGCGAGCCATCCATCCATGCTGTCAAACAGTGTGTCTATCCCAAGACTCTCTGTCACAAGCAATTCATAGAAATCGACCGGAATATTTGATGCTTCGGGGCATGCGCAACGCTAATTAGTTACTGTGTGTTCCATTGCCCACTGGCGTTGGCGGCGAAACGCCAAATAAGCAATAAACAAGCTGAGTAGAACAGCAATAATGTTCACCACGAATCCTGAAGTGTCGTGTTGAAAAACAAAATACATGCACCACAACCCGTTACAGGCGCTTCCCCACAGCCAAGCTGGCACTGAAACCCCTTGCACGTCTTTCGCACGGATGCACTCATTGATCTGTGGCAAACGATTAATGATTGAAACTAAACCAATTCCGAGGACTCCAATTTTCCATCCCCAGATAAACGTTGGCAGCCAGCAGGTTAAAAAGAGCAAGAATCCTGTTGCCAATATTCGCTTCATGTGCTTTCGTGGTTCAAGCTGAAGCACAACACCAATTTGCAGCGGCAACGTAACTACTGCCCCGATCCATACCTCGACACCATGAAGAGCCAAACCGTAGGCAATCCAGTAAAAATTTATCCACGTGAAAATTGACCAGGTGTCTATTGCGATCCCGTGGGTGCTTACTTTTATTGCTCTGTGCAGTTGCTGGTAGGTAGGAAGCAGTCCAACAACAATTCCAGACCATCCAAATGCTGCAGCGATAGTCGATGAACTCACCGAATCGACACTAATACAGTGCGTGCATCAATTAGTGAGTAACTCATCAGCGGAAGAAGATTCTTCGACTTTCACTTGATGGTGTCGCCAAATAGTGAGCGACATGATACATACGTTCGCAATTCCAGAAACAATCGTCGCAAAAAATGCCGCCCACAACCGTTCACTTGTGTAATAAATCGTCCAAAGAAGTGATCCGAACGATCCAATAGCCCATGAAGTCGCCGATACACCCTTAACGTGTTTGACACGGATGAGTTCTATTAGCTGCGGCATACGGTTCATGACCATGGCGAATCCAGTTCCATAGACACCTGCACTCCATCCCCACGTCATTGCAGGGATCCATGCACTAACGAAGATGAAAGCTCCCGTAGCGAACACAACTTTTAAGTGCTTCATTGGCGACAAGTGTGAAATGACCAAGAGCTGAAATGGAAAAACAATAAGACTGCCCATGATTACTACCCATGAACTAATTGCCACACCATATGAAATCCAGTAGATGCACATGAAGGCGAACATCAGCCAGGTGGCAATTGAAATTCCTTCAATACCATCTTTCAAGACGCGACGGTACTGGACAACGGTTCCTGGAAGTCCTAGAAATGCACCAACCCAGCCAATTATCGCGAAGAATAAGTGCGAAGACACTCACCAAGGTTACAGAGTGTTGTTACTAGCGACGGCGATTTGCGGCAGAAATTACAGCCTCGAGTGAAGCGTCAAGAATTGAAGAGCTCATTCCAACGCCCCACCACGTGTTGCCTTCAGCGTCCTCGGCTTCAACGTAAGCAACTGCAGACGCTTCAGAGCCTGCAGTAAGTGCATGCTCGTGATAGTCACGCACTTTAAAGTTCACGTCGATTTCATCTCGAAGTCCGGCCATGATTGCGTCAATTGGTCCGTTACCTTCACCCTTAATGGTGACGTGATTACCGTTTACAAGCACCTGAGCGAAAATACGAGTGTTGTGCTTGTCGGCAGTAACTTCACTTGAAATGAGCTGGAGTGTTGGGTTTTCTGGCAAGTACGTAGTTGTAAAGACGTTCCAAATATCAGCTGGCGAGATTTCTTTACCAGTCTTTTCAGTGACTTCTTGCACGCGCTTTGAGAACTCCACTTGCATTGCACGTGGAAGATCAAGTCCATGCTCTGAATCGAGCAAGTAGGCAACGCCACCCTTGCCGGACTGACTGTTGACTCGAATGATTGCCTCGTAGGTACGACCAGTGTGCTTAGGGTCGATAGGGAGATACGGAACTTCCCAGAATTCGTAGGTGTCGCCGATCGCTGCCATACCTTTTTTAATAGCGTCCTGGTGTGAGCCTGAGAATGCGGTGTAGACAAGCTCTCCAACGTAAGGGTGACGCATATGCACTGGGAGACGGTTTGCGTACTCAGCCACGTGGCGGGCCTTATCAATGTCACGAATATCAAGCTCTGGGTCGACACCTTGAGAGAAGAGGTTTAGCGCCAAGTTGACAACGTCAACGTTTCCAGTTCGCTCTCCGTTTCCAAACAATGTTCCTTCGACTCGATCAGCACCAGCTAGAACACCAAGTTCTGCGGCGGCGACTCCTGTGCCGCGGTCGTTATGTGGGTGCAGAGAAAGAATCACTGATCCGCGGTTCTTTACATTACGTAGGAACCATTCAATTGAATCGGCGTAGAGGTTTGGTGTGTACATCTCGACAGTTGCTGGCAAGTTAAGGATGATTGGGTTCTCAGCTGTTGGCTTGATTACGTCAATCACTGCGTTGCAAACTTCAAGTGCGTACTCCAGCTCTGTTCCTGTGTAACTCTCAGGTGAGTACTCGTAACGAAATTGAGTCTTTGGAGATGTAGCTTCGAGCGTCAAGCAGTACGCGGCAGCATCAGTTGCAATTTTTTTGATGCCATCTTTATCAAGACCAAAGACAACTCGACGCTGCAATGTTGATGTTGAGTTGTAGAAGTGAATAATTACCTTCTTCGCGCCCTTCACAGATTCATAGGTGCGAGCAATTAACTCTTCACGGCACTGTGTAAGAACTTGGATGGTGACGTCATCTGGGATCAAGTCATTTTCAATAATGTGACGTACAAAATCAAAATCAGGCTGACTGGCAGAGGGGAAACCAACTTCAATTTCCTTAAAGCCCATTGCAACTAGCTGAGCGAACATTGCATTTTTGCGCTCAAGGTCCATTGGATCAATGAGGGCTTGGTTTCCATCGCGAAGGTCAACGCTTGACCAAAGTGGTGCTTTGGTGAGATGTTTGTCTGGCCACGTACGGTCAGGAAGGTCTACGGGAACTGTTGCGCGGTACTTCTGCCACGCCATGGGAGATGGCTTCTGAGGGTTTTTCATAGTCACCATCCCTTCTAACAATATTCCTGCATTAATTCTACCCCCTCCCCGAAATGGACCTGTAGTCGGGGCACTAACCTGACTATCCATGAAGGCGCTTCTCAAATTGGCTCTATTTGTTCTGCTCGGCACCGCCGCAGCAGGAGTTGTCATGATTACAAAGAAACCTGGGACCAAACACCCAATTTCGTATGACAACTGGCCAGAAGTTCCTCGCAATACAGCGAAGTAATTCTAAATAAGGAGAAGTAATGGCAGAGATGCAATACCGTCGACTCGGACGATCAGGACTAAAAGTAAGCCTCCTCAGTTTTGGTAGCTGGGTAACGTTCGGAAAGAAGTCACAGCTCGAAACTGCAAAAGACGCCGCTGAATGTCTTCAAGCAGCGAAAGACGCTGGCGTTAACTTTTTCGACAATGCCGAAGGATACGAATCAGGTAACTCTGAAAAAGTAATGGGTCAGGCATTTCGCGACCTTGGCTGGAAGCGTAATGAATACGTAGTTTCTTCGAAGTTCTTCTGGGGAATTGACCAGAAGGTTCCAAACATGGGCTACACGCTTAACCGTAAGTACCTCAGCCAAGCAATCGATGGTTCACTCGAACGATTCGGTCTTGACTTCCTTGACCTAGTTTTCTGTCACCGTCCTGACAAGAACACACCAATCGA
>CAINVQ010000139.1 GCA_903854175.1 uncultured Actinomycetes bacterium
ACACCCTTGGCTAATAAAGCATCAATGCGCACGGACTATTCGCGACCGAAATCATCTTCGAGACGAACAATGTCATCTTCTCCGAAGTAAGAGCCGTGCTGGACTTCAATAAACACAACTGGCTTGTCGGTTCTGTTTTCGCAGCGGTGCGCTTGACCAAGTTTGATGTCAATGCTCTCGCCCTCAGACACTTCGTGCTCAACACCATCGAGCGTGACAATTGCAGTTCCAGAAACTATGAACCAGTGTTCAGCTCGCTTGGAGTGCTGCTGGTAGCTGAGACGTTTATGAGGATCGACAACGATGCGCTTGACTTTGTGATCGAATGCAGTCTCGTCGAGCACCGTGAAGTTCCCCCACGGCCTCTTATCGAACTCTCGTCCGTACTGGTCTTTTTCGGTCATCGAATCTTCTCCGCAGCTAAAACAGCGTTGCGTAACAGCATTGCACGAGTCATTGGTCCTACGCCACCGATGCGTGGAGTAATCCAACCTGCAACGCTGGCAACGTCTTCGTTTACGTCACTCATGAGTTTCTTGCCCGACCAACTGGTTCCAGCACCAACTACCGCCGCACCAGGTTTCACCATGTCAGGAGTAACTAGACCAGCAACACCTGCCGCTGCCACAATGACGTCTGCAGTTTTAACAATTGATGCCATGTCTTCTACCCCAGTGTGCACAACAGTTACTGCGGCGTTACATCCAGGGCGACGCATTGCGAGAAGAAGTGAGAGTGGACGTCCAATAGTGAGTCCACGCCCAATGACGACTACGTGCTTTCCTTCAACTGGAACTTTATGCGCCATAAGTAGCTCAACAATTCCCGCAGGAGTGCACGGAAGTGGTCCAGGGGCACCCATGACGAGGCGTCCGAGGTTAACTGGGTGAAGGCCGTCAACATCTTTGTCAGGGCTAATACGAAGGAGAATTTGTTCTTCATTGATTCCAGCAGGCATTGGAAGTTGCACGAGGATTGCGTGCACGTTGGGGTCTGCGTTAAAACGGTCGATTACTTTTTCAACATCTGACTGTGAGGCTGATGATGGAAGGTGTTCATGAAATGACGTGATTCCTATTTCTTCACAGTCCGCGTGCTTAATCGCAACATACTTTGCACTTGGGCCATCGTCACCAACGAGCACGGTGCCAAGTCCAACACTGCGACCACCGGCCTTGAGACGTGACACCCGGTCAGCGAGCTCCATCTTGATGCGACCAGCTAGGCGCTCTCCATCAAGTAGTTCAGCTGTCATGGGTCTCCTAATGACGGAAGTGGCGCTCACCAGTGAGCATCATCACGATACCGGCTGCGTTCGCCGCGTCAATTACTTCCTGATCTCGTACGGATCCACCGGGCTGAACCACGCTGGTGACACCAACACTGGTCAGTGACTCGAGACCGTCTGCGAATGGGAAGAATGCGTCTGATGCTGCGGCGCCTCCAATAGAGAGATCACCAGCCTTTTGTGAAGCAATGTTCGCTGAGAACACGCGTGACTGCTGTCCCGCTCCGATTCCTACCGCCACGCCGTCTTTGGCAATGACAATGGCGTTCGACGTGGTTCGTGCACAAACTCGCCACGCAATGACGAGGTCTTGAAGTTGTTGAGGCGTTGGTTTCTTTTCAGTGACGCACTTCCAGTCACTTGGTGGAACGAGCAGCTCGTCGGCATTCTGTACGAGTGCAGTGTCGCCAAATGTTCGAACAGAAAGACCAAGTGGTTCTGGAGCTGGAGCACTAAGAAGTCGTGTGGCCTTACGTCTTGAAACCAGCGTTGTAATTGCGTCATCGGTGAAACTCGACGCAATGATTACATCTGCCTGAGGCCCACCAGCAATAAGAGTTGCTAGTTCGTTGTCGAGGGTCCCAGCGATAGCGACAATGCCACCGAAGGCGCTCTGTGGGTCTGCTGCGAGCGCTTTATTAAATGCATCCATCAGCGACTCACCTACGGCTGCACCTGACGCATTGGCGTGCTTAATGATTGCAACAGCGCTGAGACCTGGCGCGTCGTGTTTCAGTTCATGAACAAGGCGCCACGCAGCATCGGCGTCAAAAAGATTGAGGTACGAGAGCGCAGATCCAGCGTGCTGAACAACACTGTCCCACCAAGGCGTTGTTCCACTCACGCGGTAACGAGCACCGATCTGGTGAGGGTTCTCACCGTAACGAACTGTTTGAGCGCGCTCGAGTGAAATGTGCAGCGTCTCAGGAACTACTGCGTCGACTTCACTTGGTGCGGTCCCAATTTCACCGCCGCCATCGAGCCACGCAACAATCTCTCCGTCGTAGGTTGCCGTGTGCGCGAATGCCGCACGTGCGAGCGAGTGACGAGTCTGGTCTGAAAGTTTGCCGTCAGCCTGAAGTTCTTTTAGGACACTTTCATACTGCGAAGGACTCGTGACAATGCCTACGTGCTTGTGGTTCTTTGCAGCAGCGCGAACCATTGTTGGTCCACCAACATCAATGAGTTCAATTGATGGGTTAGAGCTAAATGGATAGAGATTGCAAACAACAATGTCAATGGCGTCGATCTTGTGCTCTTGCAGCGCATCGAGGTGAGACGATTTTGAACGGTCCGCAAGAATTCCACCATGGATACGAGGGTGCAGAGTCTTGACGCGTCCATCCATCATTTCTGGGAACCCAGTAACTTCAGAAACATCGAGGTGTGAAATCCCCGCTTCTTTAAGAGCGGTTGCGGTGCCACCTGAAGCCACGAGCTCAATACCCATGGCGTGAAGGCCCTTGGCGAAGTCAATGAGTCCGGTCTTGTCGTAGACGCTTAGTAGGGCTCTCACTGCTTCTCCTCTCGTAACTCAGACGGCTCAATACCGTTTGAAAGTGACGCCATCACCCTACCGACCACAGAGGGATATAGCTCACGTTCGACTTGCTTAATTCTCTCATGTAGTGAGCTCTCATCGTCAGAGCTAAGCACTGGGACCCGGGCCTGCGCCAAGATTGGACCATCATCAAGCTTTTCGGTGGCAATGTGCACCGTGCAGCCTGATTCCTTCGCGCCAGCGTCGAGTGCCATCTTCACCGCGTGCCATCCCTTGAAGTCTGGCAACAGACTCGGGTGCGTGTTGAGGACTCTGCCCGGGAACGCGTCGTGAAAGACGCCTGAGGTGATGGTGCCAAATCCGGCCATGGCGATGAGCTCAATGTTGTTTGATTGGAGCACTTTCGTGAGCGCATCGCTGTAGGCGTCACGATCAAATGATTTTGAAAAGCCACCAAAATCTGCGCGGTCAATTAACAGCGCAGGTATTCCTGCGTGCTCTGCTATTTCAAGTCCTCGACAAGGACGGTCTGATGCAACCAGTGCTACATCAATCCCCGCGTGAAGCATTGCTTCAAGAATGGTGCCAGTACCAGACACCAAAACGCAGAGGCGAACATTGGCCAATGCGTTACATCGCCCTAACGATTTCGACCATCTTCTGTCCAGCTTCGGTTGGATTTGCGCAAACAAAAACACCAGCTTCGCGAAGTGCGTCCATCTTGGCTTGTGC
>CAINVQ010000140.1 GCA_903854175.1 uncultured Actinomycetes bacterium
AATGTAAGTGGGAGTGCGAAAACGATTACGTGAGTCATTTGGTTTCCTTTCTCTATGACTACAAAACTAGGAGCCCAAAATGCAATGCAAATTAAATGTGCATAAAAGAAAAATAAGTTTTGAAGCTTCATTTAACTTTTGATAAGAAGATTAGAAAAAGCTACTCAACAACTCTCACTAATGGTGGCTCCCATTTACCAAGAGCAACGTTATTATCTCGCTAAATTATTGGACAATGTCTGAGCTACTTTTTCAAAATTAGTTGAACACGATCCTTCAACTTGTACATCTGTGCGAGGCATTAGATCTCTTTTCCGAACAGTAAGCGAGTTGAGACCGCCCTGCTTCTCATGAGGGTTAGAGAGAAGCAGGGCGAGAATCAATCATTCACCCACGTTGTAGCAATAATTACGTGAGAGGAAGTGGAATACCGTTAAGCGTTAGGCCAGAATAACTTTTTTGAATTACGGTAACCAGCGAAGCAAAGCGTGCATCGAATGCTTTCGCCATGTCGGGTCGATACTGCAAAACACCGGCATTGTAAAGGAACATTGCTTCTGACTGGAAGCTAGCAAATAGTGTCTTTGTCATTGGCACTGCTCCAACGCCTGCAGTTGAGTAAAGGTCAGCCGCACCTTGCTTGCCAACTGCGTTCGCAAGTGAAGGGACTGACGCAAAGTACGTGTTGTAGAGTGCCGTAGTCGCGGTGGTTGGGTTCTGAAGCCAAAATTTGCCTGCAACAGTTGATGACAAATACAAGTATTCCGCAACGGCAGCCATTTCTTGAGGGTCATTCTTCTGAATGTCCGACTTCGACATCACTGTCACGCCGTAGCCATCCAAAATTCCAGTTCCGTCAGCGATTACGTGAGCTCCATAAGCAAGTTGCGCGATGTCAATGTTCGGCTGTGGCATTACTGCAGCTTGAACTGCACCAGTAGCAAGGGCAACGAGTGCATTGGTTGGTGTCAAGTTCACGAATGTGAAGAACGCTGGTGCAAGTTTTGCATTGATAATCGCCTGGTACGCAAGGTACTGTGACTCCGTACCAAATGCACATGCAATCTTTGAACCCATTGGGAGCTTTGCAGCAGTAGTGATTCCAGCGGTCCAACCTGCCTTGTTCGTAAGCATCTGGAAGCCGGAAGCCGGAACTATTGCTCGGTATGTCCAAACTGCAGTCACTGCCGAACCCGAGTCAACAGTCGTGACGTAAGCAGATTCTGCCTCACTGGCAAGCTGGGCAGATCCCCCAACAACTGTTGCAACAGCTGCAGGTCCGGTGGCAACATTTACGAACTTGACCTTAAAACCATCAGGAAGTGCTGCGTCTGAATTTGCGGCATCCCAGGCCAACTGAGCAGCGCCAGCAGGGTCTGCAACGGTGAGCGTGTAGCCATTGAGGCTTACAGGCTTCTTTTTTGATTCAGATGCAGGACATGATGAACCTTTTACAGAAATTGCCTTTCCTGTGGTGTTAAATCCCGTTGCATCATATTTATAGCAAGTGGTTGTCTTAGCTTTTGCGGTTGCAGCTGACGCGCCTGTAGTTGCTATTACTGCAACAGAGGTCGTAACTAGCAACACACATGAAGCGATGAACTTTAACGCTGATTGCTTATTCATTTTATACTTCTCCCCCCGGAAATTCCGGAATTATCTAATTAAAACCTAAAGTTGATTCAATCTTCTTGGACTCCAAGAATCTCTCTTCGAACACCTAATTCGGCAAGAAGTTCAAGCCGGTAGCCCTCAAATTTTCTTCCTCCAAGACTTCGTGGCCTAGGAAGATCAATGACAACTTCTTTGCTAATTACTCCATCGCCTAGAACTAGAACGCGATCTGCAAGTAGGACTGCTTCTTCAACGTCATGCGTAACAAGCAACGTCGCTGGCTTGTAGGTGGCGCAAAGATTTGCAACAAGCGCTTGAATATTTATTCTTGTCAACGCGTCAAGAGCACCGAACGGCTCATCAAGTAGTAACAACTGAGGCTTGCGAACTAGCGCACGTGCAATCGCAACTCGTTGTGCTTCTCCACCAGAAAGCGTTGATGGCCACGAATCGGCATTCCTGAGAAGGCCAACTTCGTCTAGAGCGCTTAGCGCAGCCTGCCTAGATTCATCGTTGGAAGGCAACCCAATAGCTACATTTTTCCAGACTTTTGATGAATTAATCAGTCTCGGCTCTTGAAAGACAATTGTTCGATTCTTAGGTACAAGTACATTGCCTGTGTTCGCTGTATCAAGACCAGATAAAAGTCGCAGTAACGTTGTTTTTCCACTTCCGCTCTTTCCAACGAGGGCGACGAACTCTCCAGATTTGATCGAGAGATTTACGCCATTAAGTGGTGTGAAATCCCCAAACGATTTAACAATATTGGTTGCTTGAACTATTTCTTCAGAATTTGTCAAAGTGCTCATCAACGCACCGCCACACCGACGCGCCACTTGAGTGCACGTGCTTCGATAAATCGGACAATTAAGTCAGCCAAAACACCAAATAAGGCATAGATAATTACGCAGGCAAAAACTTCGAAACTTCGTGAATACGACTGGGCCTGAATCATTAAGAATCCGATGCCTTTAGCTGCTGCAATCTGTTCTGCCCCAGCTAACGCCAGCACCGAGATAATCATTGAGAGTCGAAACCCGGTGAGAATCTGAGGAAGCGCTAGAGGAAAAATTACTTTTCTCGTTAGTTCGTTACCAGTTACACCAAAACTTTTAGCACTTTCAACAACTTTTCTATCTACATTTCTAACCCCATTAGATGTATTGATGTACATGGAGTAGAACGTGGCAAAACTAATTAAAAGGATCTTTGGAAGCTCACCGATTCCAAACCAAATAATAAAAAGTGGAACTAGAGC
>CAINVQ010000141.1 GCA_903854175.1 uncultured Actinomycetes bacterium
ACCGCGCAGAAGTTCATTGCCGGGCTAGTACATCACGCACCAGAGATCACCGCAATTACTAATCAGTGGGTGAACTCATACAAGCGACTTATCCCCGCCGGTGAAGCACCAGTTGGTGCAGAGTGGGCACGCTACAAGGCAGACGCACTTGTTCGTGTGCCTTCTGTGAAGCCTGGTCGTATTGACTCAACTCGAATTGAATACCGCGCACCAGACCCATCAGCGAATCCTTATCTCGCGTTTGGCGTAATTCTCGCGGCTGGGCTTCGCGGAGTGAACGGCAACTACGAACTTCCTGCAGAAGGCCAGCGCATGGCGCCTCTTCCACAGTCACTCGCCCAAGCTGTTGACCTCATGGAGAATTCAGAACTGCTGCACGAAACACTTGGTGAACACCAAGTTGAGTGGTTCCTACGTAACAAGCGTGCGGAATGGGATTCATACCGCGAACAAGTAACTGCATTTGAACTCGAGCGCTACCTACCTCTGCTGTGAGCATCGACATTGTCCTCTGTGTGCCCTCTTGTGAAGGGCCGGTCAAAAAGGCCTTTGAAGTCACGGGAGTAACTCCTGCGGTTTCAACCAGTGGACGTCTCAATGAGATCAGCGCCCTGGAGCCGGGTGACGGTTTTTCGGGCGCAGTCATTAACGCTTCAGCGTTCCCCTTCAGTGATGCCATGAGCCTTTGTCGCCAGCTTCGTGCGCGTGAACGCAGTGTTGGACCGATCATTTTGTTGCTCGATCACTACCAACTCGACGACCTTACTTTTCGAGAAAATCTCTTCGATGACTTTGTAGTTGGACCATTTGACGTGAGCGAACTCGCCACTCGTCTTCGCCACCGACTCCGTCGGGCTGGAAACGAAAGCGTGGCTCCACGAATAGAGCACGGTGTGCTTTCCATGAACCTCGAGACCTACCAAGCATCGATCGACGGCCGTGTAATGGACCTCACGTACATGGAATACGAACTACTTCGTTTCCTTGCAACAAACCCAAACCGAGTATTTACCCGTGAAACATTGCTTAGTCGTGTGTGGGGATATGAATACTACGGAGGGGCACGAACAGTTGACGTTCACGTTCGACGACTTCGTGCGAAGTTAGGTGAAGAGCACGCACATTTAATCGCGACAGTTCGCTCTGTTGGATACAAGTTCGGAACGCTCGGAGAGCGCGAAGTTAACTAGTTCTTTGGAGCGTAGGCCCAAAGTTCAACTTCAGCTGTGGCACCCGCTAAAGGTAGCGCCGCAATTCCAATTGTTGACCTAGTTGGACGAGGTGGGTTGAAGTTTTCAATCCATACTTCATTACACGCTGCAAAGTCATTCACATCAAGCAAAAACAACGTGCCCTTTACGACTTGATCGAACGTCACACCTTCAGCTGCGAGGAGTTGACGCGCATTGTCGAGTGCTTGTCGAAGTTGTTCAGCAGCACCGCCAGGAGCAAGCGTGGGCGTTGCTTGACCAGGGAGCATTCCGAGCTGTCCAGAAAGAATTACAAAGTCACCGGCACGGCGTGACGGAGAGTACGGACCAAGAGGTGTGCTCACTGGGTGGCTCAGCTAAATGAGTTGCCGCAACCACATGACTTCGTGGCGTTTGGATTCGTGATGTGAAAACCAGCACCCTGAAGTCCATCAGAGAAGTCAAGTGTTGAACCGTTGAGCAGCTCTGCGCTCTGAGTGTCAACAACAACCTTTACTTCTCCAAATTCACGAAGAACATCGTCTGTAGCGAATTCTGAATCAAAGAACATGTCGTAGTTAAACCCTGCACATCCACCAGGCTTCACAGAAACACGAAGCGCGAGTACTTCATCAGCAGCTTCAGCAGCGATGAGCTCAGCAACCTTGACAATGGCGAGATCAGTCAAGGTGATGGGATTAGTTGCCTTCTTCTTAAGATCAACGTTGGTTGTAGTGGCGTTTGACATGTCACTCCTTTAAATAAGTGTTCCCCCCATAGTAGTAAGGGAATCGGCCCATGAACACCCCTTATTTAAAGGGCATTAGCGTTTAGGTATGGAACAATCCGACCAGATACGAGAGCGGCTCACCCTTGTCCTCGACCCAGAGCTCGGCGCCTCCATTGTTGAGCTCGGGATGGTTGGCGACATTCGCATCGAAAATGCAACCGCATTTGTCAACGTTGCTCTTACAACTTCAGGCTGTCCGCTTCGATCACAGATTGAGCGCGACGTAAAAGAAGCAGCGTTATGTATTGACGGCATTGACAAAGTCGAAATTGTTATTGATGTCATGGAACAAGACCAACGAGCAGAGTTAATGAAGCGTGCTCGTAAGTTCGCACAAGACCGTGCACCACAAACTTCAATCCCCTTCCAGACACCAGTACTCATGATTGCTTCAGGCAAGGGTGGCGTTGGTAAATCATCAGTTACCGCGAACCTCGCAGTCGCTCTCGCACAGCTGGGTCACCGAGTAGGTGTTCTTGATGCAGACATCTGGGGATTCTCACTCACCAGACTTCTTGATATCCAAGGTGAAGTTACCGCCAAAGACAAGAAGATGATCCCACTAGAGAAATCAATTGGTAAAGGAAAAATAAAACTTCTCTCAATGGGGCTTCTCGCCGAAGAGGACCAAGCACTTTTGTGGCGAGGACTCATTGTTCAAAAAGCAGTAGCGCAGTTCATTGAAGACGCTGAGTGGTCAGATATTGACTACATGCTCATTGACACCCCTCCAGGAACTGGAGACATAGCCATGACGTTGGCGCGAATACTTCCTCAAATGGGACAACTCGTTGTTACTACCCCCGCTATTGCAGCTCAGCGAGTTGCGCTGCGGGCTGCAGACTTTGCTCGAAAGTCAAACATCCGAGTACTCGGCGTGATTGAAAATATGAGCGGACTCGTGTGTTCATGTGGCGAGAAACACAACTTGTTTGGTGAAGGTGGAGGAAGTTCATTAGCGACAGAGCTTGGTGTTCCGCTCCTCTGTGAAATTTCACTGGACCATGAGATTGCAAGCGGCGGAGACATTGGTGAGCCTGCAGTCTTAAATGAAGAAGCAGATGGTGTGTTCCACGTACTCGCAAAGCGCATTGAAACTGACATTGCACCACCAATTGGCATGCAGGGCTGTTCAGCAAGAATGCTCGATGCGTTAGAGCGTGCTGTAACTAGTGAGAGCTAGTCGTCAAATCCATCGTCGCCGGGCATCAAAATAACTGTTTCGCCATTACGAGTTTTAAACCGCGGCTCGATACGAGGAATCTCAGTTAGGGAATTCGCAAAGTCGAGAACTTCACGTGACGTTGTGAAGTGAGCAATATCTTTCAAATTCTTTATGGTTGGAAAGATCATCTCCAGTTCCCCGCGCTCATGCATGGCAAGAGCTTCGAGTGGACGCACCCACTGGTCGGCGACAGTCTCGCCAGCGTCATGCGTAGCAACTTGATCAGTTGGAGCAAGGGCCACAAAGAATCTTGTGTCGTACCTACGAGGTGGTCCTATTGGTGTTACCCAATGCGCACTGTAGGCAAGGCCTCTGAGATCGAGAAACAATTGTTCTTGTTCCATCATGTCAATGAACTTGAGTTCATTCGCATTAACAGCGCGTCTGTGCGCGGCCATTCGCTTGATAGTTTCAGGATCACTAAAGCGAACTGGATTGCCATCTGCGTCACATGCAACAATTAGACCAGCTTCTTCAAATAATTCTCGAAGACACGCTACGTAGTACGCGAGACCGCCACTTTCTATGCCAAGTCGATTCGAAGCTTCTGCGTCGGTGATGCCGATTGAAAGTTTTTGACCCGAATCTCCCGCATCACCTACGTCAACGCCACCACCAGGGAACACGTACGCCCCACCAATGAAGTCACTATTTAAATTGCGCTTCAGCATGAGAACTTCAAAGCCCTCTGGGGCGTCTCGAAGGGTAATTACGGTGGCGGCGGGTCTAGGAGTCAGAATTTCGGCCATAAAGCAAACTACCTAAGAGTTTCATAACCAAAGCGCCTATTTGCCATATGTCCACTAAGTTTGTATATCTAAACAGCAATAAGGAGCATCGTGGCAAAGTCACCCGCTAACAAGAAGGCCCAAACCCCAGCAAAAGGTGGGCGCCCCGCCGGGCTCTTCACATGGATTGCCGTGGGAGTCGTTCTCGTAATCGTTGTTGGTCTCGTTGCAATAAAAATGACTAGCGGATCACCCGCAGCGAAGGCTTCAACAACCTTTGAGTCAGTCGACGCTACAACCATGAGCCAAATATCTTCTGTGCCAGATTCAGTATTCAATACTGTTGGCGTCAACTCTCCAGTTGCTCCAATTACCGCGCCGTCACCACTAAGTGGACAACCAGCGCTCACTAAGACCGTTAACGGTAAGTCTCTCCCATCAATTCTTTACGTCGGTGCAGAATACTGCCCGTACTGTGCCGCAGAGCGATGGACAACGGTGATTGCCCTAAGTCGTTTTGGGAAATTTAGCAACCTTGGACTTGCACAAAGTGGCGCAACAGACGTGTATCCAAACACGAAGACATTTACATTCCGTCAGTCTTCTTACACATCGCCTTACATAGCTTTTTCGAGTGTTGAAACATTTACCAGCATCCCAAACCCTGCTACAAACTTCTACTACCCACTACAAAAAATGACTGCGGCGCAGACCGCACTCGTTAAGAAGTACGACACAATGAAGTACATTTCTTCGTTCACCTCAACACAGGAAAATGGCTCAATTCCATTTATTGACATGGGTAACAAGTTCTTATCGGCTGGAGCAAGTTTCACTCCGGCTGCACTTGCTGGACTCACCCAAGGCCAGATCGCGACTGCACTCAGCGACCCAACGAATCCAGTAACCCAGGCAATCATTGCTTCTGCGAATGAGCAAACTGCTGCGATCTGCGTTCTCACCAACAACAAACCAGCAGCTGTATGTTCCAGTGCTGGAGTACAGGCAGCAAAGAAAGCGATGAAGCTTAAGTGAGCCGCACGGTAGAAAGAGTTCCGCGTTGGGCAGTTGCAACATCATTTGTCCTAAGCATCATTGGACTCGGTTTTTCTATCTACCTCACGATTACGCACTTTCAACCTCACGCACTTGTTTGTGCTGATACAGGAACCATCAACTGCGCGAAAGTAACTACATCTGCTCAGTCATACTTCCTTGGCATACCCGTTGCCGTTCTTGGGTTAATCAATTTCGTTGTAATGGTCGTCATCAACTCACCATGGGTGTGGCGAGCAAAGAACTACTGGCTACACGTTGCGAGATTTGCCTTCACTGTTGTGGGCATGTGCTTCGTCCTCTGGCTCATTTACGCCGAGATCATGCTTATTGGCAACATCTGTCTTTACTGCACAGGAGTACACATTGTTACCTTCGCGCAACTAATTGTTCTTACGCGAGTAACACCAACCCAACTTGGTTGGGTTGATTCAGCGCCTCTGGAGTGAGCGGCGCTCAATCTCATTGAGTCCGCCCCAGATACCATGAGTTTCGCGGCGTTCAATCGCTGCGTCTAAACATTCAGCCGTTACTGCACATCCGGCACAGATTCTCTTGGCCATGTGCTCTCGTTCAATGCGATCTTCTTTGCGCTCGCTGGTATCAGGAGAAAAAAAGAGTGAGCCCTCACCCCCGCGGCATGCCGCTAATAGTGACCAGTCATCCGGTGCTAATGCCATCAGTCTCTCCCCCCAGTTCGACTAGAACCGCAGGTTACCCACGTCCACGTCCATCTAGCAAGACGCCACGTCAGAGGGGGTATTGGCCTTGGCGTATTAGAAAAAGCAGCCTCCACTACGCTTGTAGATATGTCAAACGTTCTTATCGCCAGTGACCTTTTGAGCCTTCGAAATGAGCTCCGCTCAATGCTCGAAAGCCCCGACGTGGTAATTGAAGAAGTAACTACTGGCCCTGAAGTCATCACACGAGTAAAGCAAGGTGGCATTGACCTTGTTATTACTGATCTTCAAATTACAAGCATGGGCGGCATGGCAATCACAATGGATCTTCGACACGAAGAGTCCTACGGAGCCGCCGACCCAGTTGCAGTTCTAATGCTTCTTGACCGCCGTGCAGATGTATTTCTTGCACGACGTAGTGGCGCGGAGGGATTCATTGTCAAGCCTCTGGATCCACAGCGTGTTCGTGCTGCAGTTCGTGCACTTCTTCGTGGCGAAGGCTACGAAGATCAGTCGCTTCGTCCTGCAACTGTTCGAGCCAACTAAACAACCAATTTATTAGCGGTGCTAATCCCGTTAGGGGTGCCCAGTATTGTTTGTTTAATGAGTACGATCCGAGAACTAAATACAGCCGACAAGGATGACTGGCTGTTTTTTTGGCGAGGTTACATTGACTTCTACAAAACAAGCGTTCCAGAAGCTCAATACGAACTTACATGGACAAGGTTGCTAGATAACGACTTCAACCTCTATGC
>CAINVQ010000142.1 GCA_903854175.1 uncultured Actinomycetes bacterium
AGTATGCAATAATGACTGAATCTGACTAGGACTAGTAACTCATCTGGATGCGACCAGCAGCCACCCTGTCACTGGCAGTCGCGGCCGTCACTCCGCCGGACATGACACGTTAGGTCTCGATCTGAAAATGTAACATAACGAGTTATAGCAAAAAAGAACTTCTGAGGAAAGCGTTGCATGTTAATTGGCGATGAGAGGTTTTAAACAGCATCGCTTCACCTTTTTCTTTTTCAGACAGCATCGCTTCGGGTCTGTTCTGAATCGGTGTGGAAAGGCCAAGAGAGTTGCCAAAATTAATTTAGGCAATTTCAAAGGTCCGAGGCTTTATATTCAGTCTAAAAAGCAGTCCTCGTGACTTTGTGCTCAATTTCCTGCAACCTTCCCTAACCTTCCTATGAGTCTAAATAATTTTCATGTGAAATTGCTCATCATTGGCATGGAGTGTACACTTTGTAGTGCTTCGGGAGGCCCAAGGCGTGGGGAAAGTAAGCAACTTAGTTTTTATTTCACCACTGTTGAAATAATCATTCCCCTTGCAAGTTCTTTTTAGTTAGTTGCCAAATGAAAAATGGCACACTAGAGTGGATCTGTGGGTCCATGCAGTTATGCCCAGTCTTAGTATCAGCGCTTTCTCGTCATCTTCAAGTTTCATATGCTAATATCAAGCGATGACGGAAATTTCAGAATGTAACTCGATTTCTTTGAAGAGCTGCACTTCATTTCCTGAGTTTTGAGCTGAGCATCAATAAAAATCAGCGAACTGGGTTCCCATTGAAAATGAGCTTGATTTTTCAACGACACTACTCAACATATACTATATTACAATGCATCAGGTATCAGTTGTGTTATTTTCTTGTTCACAAAATCTTGATCTCTCCATCCTCATCCTACAGCTGAACGTGATGGCTGACAGGGGACTGGAGAAACTGGCATCAAGCACATGATGGCTCTATTCCTTCATCGTATCTGAGCTATTTACAAGCTTTTCTGAATAAAAAAGCTTCATTATCGTGCAAATTGATTCGATGCACAGAAAGTGTCTGCTGCTTCACCCTCATTGACACCCAATCTTGTGTCATGGATACTGTCATGGCTTGCTGTGCGGAGCACGCGCACCGGCTGATATGTGTCGATATGACGCGTTGTGCGTAAAAATATTTCAGAGAAACCAACAGATTAAAGAAAGCGCTCGCTCCATCCAGCACTCTGCTTGGTGGCGGGTGCAATTCTCAAATCATGGAAGTGATGCTCAAAGAGCTGGGCGTGTTCTGCAATCAGTTCATACACTTTTTGAACACCATTCTGATGTTAGAAACGCTTCGATTGTGGGCAAGCAATCATTGCAGAGTGTTTATGTTTTCACTTTCTTGGTGAGAAGATCCCCACAGCATTCATGGCCGGCTGCAGCAACACAGAATCATGATGGAATGCTGATTCTTGGGTGGATGATAGATTAAGACCTTGCAAACACATTTCATTAATGTCCACAAGTCATATCTTCGCTGCGATAATCAGCACCAGAGTTGGCGAGCAGCAACAACACACCACAACATGTTTTCTGGTTGCAATTTTCTTTTTTGCAATTCAACTACATAAACCGCAATGTTTCGACAATTGATATCTCAGATGGCTCAGTGGTTAGAGCGTTGCGCTTTATAAGCGAGAGATTGCCAGTTCTAATCCAAACGGCGCGCTTTTGCCCTAGTGGCATGAGCGCGCCAACTCTTTTTAAATCTTCGGAAGCCAAACCCTCTCTTTCCAGTCGCCATGGTGGCCTGCCTCCGAGAGGACAACTCCTTCTTTTGCTGCTCGCCCTACACTGTACAAATAGTGGAACGCTCGCCCAGAGGTCTGGGCGAGCGTTCTTTTGCCAACCTCCAACCTCTTCAAGCAGACCCAATTTAAATGACTTTGTAAATGCAATGTAAGTGGGCAATGGTTCAACTGCAAGCAAATCAGCACTTACTTTTTTTTAGCCTGAATTCTGGCAAAGCGCATCGGTTCCATACTGATTTCGGGTTACATTTTGGATACGACTCTTGACGTGTCATGGAGCCCGGGCTCAGGCTTGAATCGGAAGACCAAGTTCCGAATTTAACCCGGCGTGACGCAGCCTGGAATCGTGACTCGGCCCGGTTCATGACGTCGG
>CAINVQ010000143.1 GCA_903854175.1 uncultured Actinomycetes bacterium
AGTTGCCGTCTGGTACTGCGAATCCAGTGGGAGCCCCTACTCGGCGGTTCGACAAAGTTCCGTCGTCAGCAATATCAAACGCGGTTAAGCAGACTCCAAATGTTTCACCAACAATGAGAGTTTTCTCATCCTGAGAGATCACTGTGCCATTGGGAAAGTTCAATTCTGGAACAACTTGGATGATTTTTCCGTTGCTGTCAAGAACTACAAGGTTCGTTGAAGGTGGTGGGTTGTTTAGGAGCCCCTCAACACCAACTTCACGTAGCAGTGTGTCGAGGTCGAATCCAAAGTTTCCGACGTAGCTGTAACCAGCTGGTGTAGTGAGCATGACATTAGCCCAGAAGTTACAGTGCTCACTGATGTCTGCAAAGACTGTTGTAGTTCCTCCAGAGTGGCGCATTACTTTTTGATCAGTTGCTGAAACGAAGAGAAGGTCTCCATTGGCAAGCCACCCAAGACCAGAGGGCTGTGTTGGAACGCTGTGCTCAAGTCTTTCGTCGGTACCCTGTTCGTTCACTGAGTAAATTGCGCGGCGATAAAAGTCTGAGAACCAGAGTCTTCCTTCACGCCATCGCGGTCCTTCACCAAAACCAAGTCCCTCAGCAACAACTTTTGATTCGTACGCTTCCATGTTTCCCCCTATTTACTTTTTTAAACCTATACCCACTCAAGATCGCATGAGTACTCGACTCCATGCGGCGTATGCAGGGTCTGCAAATACTGGATCCTCGGGCTCGAAGCGCTTGTCGGGCTTCCACAAGTTTGCTAATTCATCAATCGATCCCCACATTGTTCCAAGTCCGGCAATGGTCGCTGCTCCTCGAGCAGTTGCTTCTAGAGATTTGCTTCTAAGCACGGGCGATTTTGATTGTGTTGCTTGCAACTGCATTAGAAGATCCATGGCTGCGGCTCCGCCATCGCAGCGAAGTTCTTTTACGCCAAGGCCACACTCGTCGAAAGCATCAGTCATGGCCCTTACTTGGTAGGCAAGTGCTTCAACGAGTGCACGAGCGATGTTGCCTTTTGTTACGGCTTGGCTTAGACCTGAGATTGATCCGCGTACGTCACCACGCCAGTAGGGAGAGCCGAGTCCATTGAACGCGGGAATGAAATGAACACCTGCACTGTCTGGAACACTTAGAGCAAGTGGTTCAAGCTCACTCGCCGTTGCAATGAAATTCATTTCATCGCGCAACCACTGCACTGCGGCACCAGCAACGAATGCAGAACCTTCAACTGCGTATGCGGTTGTGTCGAACTCTCCGAGGTCCCAAGCAACGGTTGTGATTAGCCCATCAAATACCCCTGGGTTCTTTGCCCCAGCATTGGCCAAAATAAAAGCACCAGTGCCGTAGGTTGCCTTCACCATTCCTGTGCTGAAGCACGCTTGGCCGAAGAGGGCAGCCTGCTGGTCTCCGAGAACTCCTGTAATGCTCACACCCGCTAGTTCAGGAACTACAGCGCTCAGTATCTCGCCGAAGTTAGACCTTGACGGCTGAATGATTGGCAGCATTTCACGAGGCACTGAAAAAAGCCGCAGCATCGGTTCAGACCAGTCGAGAGTTTCTAGGTCCATGAGGAGTGTCCTTGAAGCGTTTGAAGGTTCCGTTACGTAGGTGCCACACAGTTTCCAAATGAGCCACGTATCAATCGTGCATAGTGCTGGTGATGTTGCTGCATTGAGTAATCCGTTATCGATCAACCATTTCATTTTGGTTGCAGAGAAATATGAATCAAGAACAAGACCAGTTGTTCTTCGAACGAGGTCACCGTGTCCATCTGTGTCGAGTTCTTCACAAAGTGACGAAGTACGCTTGTCTTGCCAGACAATTGCACGGTGAAGAATTTCTCCATTTGCACGATCAAATGCGACAGTTGTTTCACGCTGGTTGGTTATGCCTACTGAAAGGATTTTGTGACCCGCCGACTGAACCTTCCTCGCAATTTCGCCGAGGGTGGCAATAGCCAGGTCGGCGATTTCGTCCGGATCGTGCTCGACGAGACCCGGCCCAGGAAAGTACTGGGTTAGCTCCCGGTAGCTTGAGTCAACGAGCTCACCGCTCTGATCGAAGGCCGCCGTACGGACCCCTGAAGTGCCTGCGTCGAGGGCGAGAATTAGGTCCATAGGGGTCAGGCTACTTAGGGTTCGAGGGGTCTAAAGGACCGTATGGCGGGGGTAATAAAAATAATTCAAAAAAGCTCAAAATAGAGTTGACATGATGTAATTACAGTGCTGTAATAGCACAGCATCTTGCGATG
>CAINVQ010000144.1 GCA_903854175.1 uncultured Actinomycetes bacterium
TAGCTGGCGTAATTAGCTGTGCTCGAGTTCGGAAGATCAGTGGATGTCGTAATTATCACTCGACCAAATCTGTTCGGATTTAATTTCCACTTCTTATTCATTACTAGAACAATTCTCGTAGGTGATACCGAAGAAACGCTGTAAGGGCCAAGCGTTGGTCGAGTTAAAAGTGAGTTCAATGAACATCCGGTATTGAATCCTGCTGGGACAATGTCTCTAAATAAAGTTGTCCATGCGGCGTAGGGTGAAGAAAACACAGCCGTAACTGTTTTTCCTGCTGCATCTACTTCTAACGACTTGATGTCTCTATATCCGTCAGAGGTAATGCTCGGCAGTTTCTTTGCGTACGACCACCACGTGACTAGGTCGTAACCGTTGAATACTTCCCCGTTAGACCACGTGTATCCCTGTGCGATTGTGTACACCACGGTTTCAGGAGAGAGAGAAGTTAGTTCGGCAGATGAAATTGGTCCGCCTGCACCAACAGAAATATTTGCGGTGGACGTTAAGAACGCTGATGGCTGAATTAAGTCAAGTACAGCTCGAGAGGTTGCATTTGATCCGGTGTCTAGATAGCCACAACCATTAAGTGGACCTGGCAAAGAAACAGTTAGGGTGCTTGAATTCTCATTAGAAGTAATGATGGGCTTCTTCGCAGCTGAAGCAATACTCATAGGGGTCAGGACAAGCACTAAAGCAATGCATGTAGCGAATGCCCTAGGAATTGACCCTCGTAGGATCATGGCGACTACTGCAAGCGCAGGTCGAGTGTCAGCGTGGCAAATGTAAATACCAACGCGACAGCAATGGTGATGCGGTCTAGGTTTCGTTCAACAACTGTGGATCCAGCTGCTGCAGCACCAACAGAGCCACCCATCAAGTCAGAGATGCCGCCACCTCGTCCTGAGTGCAGGAGAACAAGAAAAATTAGTGCAACTGCTGAAATTGCTTCAATTGCGACGATTAACCATGTCAACATAAAAACCTCCGTATTAGCGTTTTCCAGCGTAGCAGTCGTTGCACGCTTGGATAATTGCCATAAAGGATTCAGCTTTAAGGCTGGCGCCGCCAACTAAAAACCCATCCACACCAGTTTCACGGATAAGGGCTTCGGCATTTTCTGCGTTAACTGAGCCTCCATACAGAATTCTTGATTCATTAAGTCCGAGGTTCTTCAGTGTTTCATGAATCAAGGAAGTCATCTCAGCTACTTGCTCACTAGAAGCAGTCAGCCCTGTTCCAATTGCCCAAATTGGTTCATAGGCAATGGTTACATTCTCACGATGCTTTGGATCAATTTTGCCAAGTGCATTTTGAATTTGTTCTTTTACATACAAGTCCTGCTCGCCAGTTTCTCGAATGTCGAGAGGTTCGCCTACGCAAAGAACAGCATTCATCCCAGATTTAACAACCGCAAGAAGTGTTTGCTCAACGATTGAGTCTTTCTGTCCGTACATTGAACGACGTTCAGAGTGACCCACAAGGACCCATTTAACGTTTAGTCGCTTAAGCATTGGTGCGCTTATTTCCCCAGTGTGAGCACCATTGTCATTCGGATTTACATTCTGAGCACAAACTTCCATTGGGATTCGTTCAGAGTCAATGATTGATGTGACGCTACGAATATCAACAAATGGAGGGGCCACAACAATTTCGACATTTTCCATTGGCTTGTTTTTAAGCATCACTGCGAACTGTTGGCTCAAGTGAACTGCCTCGACGTAATCGAGGTTCATCTTCCAGTTACCGATGACGAGTGGCTTAGAAGTCATTACTTACTGCTTTCACGAAGTGCTTTAAGGCCAGGCAGATCACCTAGCTCAACAAACTCTAGTGAAGCCCCACCGCCAGTTGAAACAAAACTCACCTGATCTTCAAGTCCGAACATCTGAATTGCAGAGACTGAGTCACCCCCGCCAATCACCGAAACCGCAGATGACCTTGCAACAGCACGGGCGACTGCTTCGGTGCCGGCGCTAAAGCGTTCATCTTCAAAAACGCCCATTGGGCCATTCCACAAGATTGTTCCAGCAGAGCTAATAACTTTCTCAAAGTCCTTGATTGCCTTGTCACCAATATCAAGTCCGACAAAGTCTTCGGGAATATTTGCGCCAAAGTAAATAGGTGTGTCGACGCCGCCCTTAGACCCAAATGGTGAGCCTGAAGCAAGTCCTGTTGAGTCCTGTGGGATAAGTACTTTCCCACCATCCATCAACGAAGTGCATTCCTCTACGAAAGATTCATTAAACAGAGAACTACCAATTGAACGACCTTGCGTTACCTCAAAAGTGAATGCCATGCCACCACCAATGATCACAGTGTCGGCTTTTTCACTTAAGACCTGAACTATTCCAAGTTTGTCAGCAACTTTTGCTCCACCAACGATTGAAACAAACGGACGAACTGGGCTTTCTAAGAGGCTCGAAAGTGTTGCAACTTCTTTTTGAAGATTCGGACCTGCTGCGCTAGGGATCAGTACAGGTGGCCACATGATTGATGCGTGCTCACGATGTGATGCGCTGAACGCTTCATTGATGAAGTAGTCAAACCCAGCCACTAACTGTTCACCAAAAGTTCGATCGTTTGATTCTTCACCAGGGTTAAATCGAAGGTTTTCAAGTAATTCAACTTCTGGGCATAGCTCTTTCAGCCTTCTTCGCACTGGATCGACGCTGTACTTCTCGACAACCTGACCTTTTGGTCTTCCAAAGTGAGTACAAGCAACAACCGTGGCACCACGTTTTAATAAATCTTCAAAAAGTGGCAAAGTTGCTTTGATTCGAAAATCATCGGTAACTTCGAGCCGACCATCAATTTCGTCTACCGGCGTATTGAAGTCAACTCGAACGAGAACTTTCTTGCCTTGAAGGCTTCCCCAACTTTCGTAAGAGGGCAGCAAATCTGTCATTGACTACTTACCAATGTGAGTAGTGAGGTCAACAAGTCGGTTTGAATAACCCCATTCATTGTCGTACCACCCAAAGATTTTTACTAGTGACTTGTTGTCATCAATCTTTTGCACCATTGTCATCTGTGAATCAAATGTGCATGATGCTGGTTGACCAACAATGTCTGAAGAAACAATTGGATCTTCTGTGTAAACAAGAACTCCCTTTAGCTCACCATCAGCCGCCTTTTTAAACGCAGCGTTAATTTCATCTACAGATGTTGAGCGAACAATTGCGGTGAAGTCAGTTATTGAACCGTCAGGGATTGGGACTCGGAGTGAAGTTCCATCTAGTCTCCCCTTCATAGCTTCAAGAACCAAACTTGTGGCGCGAGCGGCACCAGTAGATGAAGGAACAATATTTACTGCAGCTGCACGTGCACGTCGAAGATCACCATGTTGAAGGTCCAGTAGGTTTTGATCGTTCGTGTAGGCGTGAATTGTTGTCATCAAACCAGTGTCAACGCCAAAGGCATCATCTAATACCTTCACCATTGGAACAAAGCAGTTGGTAGTGCACGACGCGTTGCTCACAATGAAGTGGCTATTTGCATCAAATGTTGAGTGGTTAACTCCATAAACGAATGTTGCGTCAACATCAGTTCCTGGAGCTGAGATGATTACACGCTTTGCACCAGCCTTTAGGTGGGCAGCAGCCTTCTCGCGAGTAGTGAATAAGCCTGTTGATTCGATAACAACATCAATCTTCAGCTCTCCCCAAGGAAGATTTTCTGGATTGCGCTCGGCAAGAACCTTGATTGTCTTGTCGCCAACTTTGATTCCTTCAGAACTGACTGAAACTGGAAGGTCGAGGCGACCTTGCGTGGAGTCGTACTTAAGTAAGTGAGCGTTAGTTTCTGGAGGTGTTAGGTCGTTTACTGCAACAACTTCAATATTTGGATTGTTAAGTGATGCTCGAAGAAATCCTCGACCAATTCGTCCGAATCCATTAATAGCTACGCGAGTTGTCACCTACATGCTCCTTATTACGCGGGGACTTCTAGTATCGCACCTCAGATTGATTCCATGGTGCTGGTAGGGAGAATAAGTAACCATCAGGAAAAACGCAGGCCTGACCAGACTTGTTTCTTAGCGAGCAATGTCGCGATGAAAGACGGAGTTCTCAATATTTAGACGAGTACGAATCTCTTCTGCAATAGCAACTGATCGATGACGCCCACCAGTGCAACCTATGGCAATAGAAAGATACGACTTACCTTCTTTGGCAAATTCAGGAATCTGCCATTCCAGTAGTGAAACAACATCCTTTAAGAAATGCTGCGCTGAATCTTGCTTAAGTACATATGAAGAGACGGGCTCATCAAGTCCAGTTTGTGGTCGAAGTTCTTCAACCCAATGTGGGTTTGGCAAGAAGCGACAGTCAAAGACGAGGTCTACATCACGAGGAATGCCATTTGAGTAACCAAATGAAACAAGTGAGATCCGCATAGTTCCGCCACCGGATGATTGGGTGAAGTGTTCAACAATCCGTGAACGAAGTTGGTTGGTGTTGATTGAACCAGTATCTATAACTAAATCAGCAGCATCTCTGATTGACTGCAAAAGTGTTCGCTCACCAGTGATGGAGTCGGCCAGTGTTGGCGCTGGAAAAGGATGACGACGTCTATTGCCTTCAAATCTGCGAATTAAAACGTCGTCGGGCGCGTCGAGAAAGAGAATTTTTGCATTCTCGTGCATTTGTTGAAGTTCTTTTTCAACCGCTAGGAGTGCGTCAGGCTGAATTCGACCAGATCTTCCGACAATAAATGCAACACCGGCATAGTCAAGTGATCCAGAAGCTGCAAGTTCACCAACACGAGCGATTAATTCAAGAGGCAGATTGTCAATTACGAACCAACCGAGGTCTTCGAGTGCAGCCGAAACAGTAGAGCGTCCAGCACCCGACATTCCCGTAACTAGCAATACCTCACTCATCGTCTGGACTCCCCTTTTTGGGCTTTGGTAGGCCTGGTGCCTGTAAGTGATCGTAGATGCTGCGAGCTACCTCGCTAGGTAGCCAGGCCAGCGCATCTAGTTCTTCATATGTTGCATGCCTCAGGGCATCTAGGGACCCGAACTGTTCCATGAGTCGATCTCTTCTCGCTGGCCCAAGGCCATCAATCCCATCGAGCGTTGTTGAGACCATTGACTTTCCGCGCTTGGACCTATGAAAGGTAATTGCGAATCGGTGAGCCTCATCTCTAATTCGCTGTACGAGATACAGCGACTCTGAACCACGCTCAAGAACAACAGGCTCACTTGTTCCTGGGACATAAAGAAGTTCTTCACGTTTAGCTATCGCAACAAAGTTAACTCCAGTTGCTCCTGCAATTGAGGCTGCTTTTTCGGCTGAATGAAGCTGTCCAAGACCACCATCAATGATGATCAAATCAGCTCTTCTGAATTTTGAGCTCGATTGGTCTTCGTTCCAGTACCCGAGTCTTCTTCTAACAACTTCTTCCATCGCACCAAAGTCGTCATTTCCAAGAATTTCTTTTACGTTGAAGTGACGGTATTCAGATTTCTTTGGGAGACCATCTTCGAATACAACCATCGAACCAACATAATTAGTTCCTTGCAGGTGA
>CAINVQ010000145.1 GCA_903854175.1 uncultured Actinomycetes bacterium
ACACGTTAAAAAACACGCGAGAAGAGATGTTACTCCGAAAAAGGCCAAAATTTCCAACCGGCCTGGGAGTACCCTTAAGAGTCATGAGAACTCGCTTGGTTGAACTCGCCGATGCCCAGGCGCTACTTAATATCTACAACCCCGAAGTCGTTGAAACGACGGTAACTTTCGATCTCGTAGCTCGAACCTTCGAAGAGCAAGAAGAGTGGATCCAAGCTCACCTAACCATTCATCCCTGCATAGTTGCGATCAATGAAGAGGACGATTTGGGTGAAATCGGAGCTCGTGGGGAGAAAATCCTAGGATTCGCCGTTGTGTCCCCCTTTAGGGAGCGACCTGCCTATTTAACAACAGTAGAGAACTCTGTTTACGTAATGAGGGCTGCTCGTGGCCGTGGTGTTGGTGAAAAACTTCTTCGCGACTTAATCGACGAGGCAAAAGATTCTGGGTTCCACACTCTTATTGCTCGAATAGTCGGTGAGAACAGTGGATCAATCAAACTTCATGAGAAGTGTGGATTCAAACTTGTTGGCACCGAAATTGAAGTTGGACGTAAGCACGGACTCTGGCTCGACGTTGTTGAGTATCAATACGTTGTTCCTGAACGACGCTGAGCGTCTAGTTCAATTTTATTTTCTGGCCACGACCACTGTGTCCAGCGACCCATTGGCATAACCAACATTCCTGCAACTATCACCACTGCTGCTGCAATGACCAGCGGATTGCTGTGAACCAAGTCTGCGAGCAACTGTCTCCCACCAGGTAGGCCAATGAATGGTCCGGTGATGGAGAGAAACAAAAGCCAGAAGTGTTCGCGACCCTTGTAGCTCGCTGCCATCAACACCAATCCCCATGCGAGATACCAAGGCTGAACAACTGGACCAAGTTCTACAAACAACACGAGCACCAGCGCAAGTGAGCGAACCCAACCACGCTTCTCACCGTGCAGCAACATCCACACCATGAAACCAACTGCACTAAGCAGTCCTATGAAGCGCCACACAGAAATTGTGGAGGTGATACTTATGCCAGTGAGACCCACCGCATGTAAAAGATTTCCAGTCGCCATTCCAAGTGCAGTCATTGGAGCCGCCCATGACCTCACTGTTCCATTCGAAAGAAGATTATTCACCCATCCGAATCCGAATCCTGCGCACCATGTCCACACACCGAGCACTACTGCGGTGAGCGCAACACTTTTCAAAATAGGTTTGATGCGTTCACGAACTGATGCCTGTTCTCCGAGCCACGTCCAAGCAACAAACGCCAGTCCAATCGCCGCCGGAGCTTTAATCGCCGCAGCACACGCACAAAGAGCAACCGCCCAGACCATCTTCTTTCGAATTGCAAAGGCAATACCAAGAACTAGAAAACCAGCCATAAGACCGTCATTATGGGCACTTCCAACAATTGTGAGCAGCACCAGTGGGTTAAGCGCACTAAGTACAAACGCCTCGCCCGGGTCTCGCTTAAGTGATGAAGCAAGCATCGCGACACCAACGCCAATCATTACTACAGCCAGAACTTCAAGGAGTCGAAGGCCAACAACGGTTGCTAACTGATGATGTCGTGTGATCTTGTTAATCGTTCCGTCAATAAAAAGAAAAAATGGTCCGTACGGTGCTGGAGCATTTCCCCACAATGGATCAACTGGATTTACGTAAGGGCTTGACCCCATTGAAAACGGTCCGAGAATGTACGGACTCAAGTGGTGACTCGTCATTTCACCTTGAGCGGCGTAACTGAATACGTCACGAGAAAACATTGGTGGACTAACAATCATTGGTGTTGCCCACAACAGCAACATCCACCAAAGCTTGTTCAGTGAGACACCAGGATGAAGCTTCATCACTTCAGCTAGGCGCAACCAGACTCGCATAAGAAGAAAAAGTCCCCCATACACAAGAACAATCGCAAACATGATTCGTGTTTCGCTCGGTGTGCCAACTGCTCCCTGTGATGGATCACCAAAGAACCATGTGTTGGCCATGTTCAATTTGAATGGTGAATTTGTGAATGACCCTCCAGCGAGGATCATTGACATGGCGGCGAAACCTATTAGTGCTGGTTTCCATAAAAACGACCAACCTTCAAAAGGACCGGGCTGAAAGCGACCAAGCGGTGTGTAGCGATGCTCGAGGACTATGACACCTTGCTCGAAACGTCGTGCGAAACGTTCGTACACTCGACGAACTGCACTCGCTACTGACTTGAGTCGGTCCACGTAATTCCTTTCGCACTAATCAGAGACACCGTACTCTGAACTACTGCACTAGGGACGTGGCTAATTCAACGTAAATGTTGAATTAGCCCTTGGTGGGCCAGGAGGGATTTGAACCCCCGTAGGCAAAGCCGTCTGGTTTACAGCCAGATCCCATTGGCCACTCGGGCACTGACCCGTCGAGAATCCTACTTCGCATTGCTCCCTCACTTCCAACCGGCCTGCAGCATCTACCATTTAGCCATGCCTAGTTTTGACATTGTCTCCGAAATTGACCTGCAAGACGTACGAAATGCAGTTGACCAAGCCAACCGAGAAGCATCGACTCGCTTCGACTTCAAGAACACCAACCCAGTAATTGAGTTCACTGAAAAGGAACTCAAGCTGGCCTGTTCAACAGAAGACAGACTTCGTGCGCTCTATCAGTTGCTAGAAGAAAAGCTCATCAAGCGTCAAGTGTCACTAAAGACACTTGACCCACAGAAGATCGAAGAAGCAAGCCAAGGGGCTGCACGTCAGCGTGTGATCTTGAAGGCTGGCATCTCTCAAGAAATCGGCAAGAAGATCAACAAGATGGTCAAAGAATTTGGAATTAAAAATCTAAGTTCTTCAATCCAAGGTGACCAGGTTCGCGTTACTGGCAAACAGCGCGACGATTTGCAGGCTGCAATGGCGAAGTTCAAGGAAGCTGAAATGGAAGTTCCACTTCAGTTCACTAACTTTCGCGACTAGTTAGTAGACGTTTCCTCAACAATTAGGTGTTCATCGATGTCACGAAGTTTGTTCGTGTGAAAAATTTTGTTGAAGATAACAATTTTGAGAACCCAAAAAATGCCGAAGCTCAGTAGGTTTACACCCGCGATCAACAACGTATTCACCAAGTGATGCCAGCTATGCGTACGAACGAGGTGTTTCACAAATGAAGCACCAATCATCGAAAATGAAATGCCAAGCCCTGAAATCGAGAGGTACGGAAGTACTTCTTTTCGAATATGACTTTTCCCTCTTTTGCCCCACGCCCATGTACGACTTAAGTAATAGGCAGGCAGAACTGCCAGAAGGTTCCCAAATAATGTGGCGCCGATAACTCCATGAATGATGTGAAACCCGTAGGAAACAACAATCCCTAGAAAAGAAACTGAAGTTGTAATAACCGAACTGAGCCCAAAGCGAATTAGTTTCTTTCCCTCATGGGTTTTAGACCATGCGAGAAGTTCACGAAAGTTCTTAGGCATGGGTGTAACTCTACTTCGATAAGGCCAAGCACGTCCCTAAGTCCAAGTAATACTTGCTGCCAACATTGGGCGTTCGCTGAAGTGTCAGAATAGATACATGTCTGAATCTTTAGAATTTCTTGTCAACCTTCTCGACCTAGAAGATATTGAAGTAAATATCTTCCGTGGGGTTCACCCTAAAGAAGAGCGCCAACGAACATTTGGTGGCCAAGTTGCAGCGCAGGCCCTAATGGCTGCCGGGCGCACAGTTGAAAATATAAAAGTTCACTCGCTTCACTCTTACTTCTTGCGCTCCGGAGACCCAACGACACCAATTCTTTATGAAGTTGACCGAATCCGTGATGGAAAAAGTTTTGCAACGCGCCGAGTAGTTGCAATCCAACACGGAAAAGCTATCTACAACATGCAGGCAAGTTTTCACAACGAAGAAGTGAGCCTCGAGCACCAAATTCCTATGCCTGATGCACCAGATCCTGAGTCAATTCTTCCTCTTTTTGAACGTGTGAAGAATGAAAAAGGTGCCATCGATGAATGGTTCAAACGTGAGCACCCAATTGATCAGCGATTTGTCGGTGAACTCCCATGGCACGCGAACAGAAGCAAGGAACCAAGCAAGCAGATTTGGATTAAGGCTGACGGAACGTTGCCTGACGATCCACTACTTCACGCATGTGTTGTTACGTACGCGAGTGACATGAGTTTGTTCGACACGATTCTTGCCCCACACTCCATTCGTTGGGACACCGGTGGGTTTATGGGCGCAAGCCTTGACCACTGCATGTGGTTCCACCGTGATGTTCGAGCAGACCAGTGGCTTCTTTACGATACAGATTCACCAATCGCACATGGAGCGCGTGGCCTTGCTCGTGGATTCTTGTTTAACCAAGAAGGTCAACTCTGTGTTTCAATGGTTCAAGAAGGACTCACACGAGTCATTGAACCAAAGCTCATTAAGTAGTAGTTACTTACGATCCTTCATAGGAACGTAGTTGCGAAAATCTTCACCAATGTAGAGCTGACGTGGGCGTAAAATCTTTACGTCTTGGTCAAGCAACTCTTGGTAGTGAGCAAGCCATCCAGCTGTACGTGGAATCGCAAACAAAACGGTGAACATTTCTATTGGGAATCCCATTGCCTGGTAAATAATTCCTGAGTAGAAGTCGACGTTTGGATAAAGACGACGTGAGATGAAGTAGTCATCTTTCAGCGCGATTTCTTCGAGCTTGAGTGCAATGTCAAGTAGTGGGTTCTTGCCAGTTACCTTGAACACGTCATCGGCAGTTTTCTTGATGATCGTCGCACGTGGGTCGAAGTTTTTGTACACACGGTGACCGAAACCTTGAAGCACAGCCTTGCCTTGCTTCACAGTTTCAATGTATGCAGGAATGTTTTCAATGCTGCCAATTTGATTCAGCATCTTCAGCACTGCTTCATTGGCGCCACCATGACGTGGTCCGTACAACGTTGCAGTAGCTGCAGCAGTTGAAACGTACGGGTCTGCGTGGGCAGATCCAGCAACACGCATTGCAGTTGTTCCTGCATTTTGTTCATGGTCTGCGTGGAGAATAAATAGAACGTCAAGAGCCTTTGCAAGAACTGGATCTGGTTCGAAACGAGGTTCTGCAATCTTCCACATCATTGATAGGAAGTTCTCCGTGTAACCAAGACTGTTGTCAGGGTAAACGAAAGGCATTCCAACAGAGAATCGGTGTGCAGCAGCAGCGAGTGTTGGCATCTTTGCAATGAGTCGAACAATTTGGCGATTCAATGTTTCTTGTTCATCAAGAACTTTTGAGTCCTTGTAGTACGTAGAAAGTGCAGCAACGGCTGAAACAAGCATTCCCATTGGGTGAGCGTCGTAGTTGAATCCTTCTAGGAATCGCTTACGAACGTTTTCATGAATGTAGGTGTGGTGCGTAACTTCTTTGCTCCATGCAGCTGACTGTTCAGCATTTGGGAGCTCACCGTGAATAAGTAGGTAAGCAACTTCTAGGTACGTTGAGTGCTCGGCGAGTTGCTCAATTGGGTAACCACGGTAACGAAGAATTCCAGCTTCACCGTCTAGATACGTAATAGAAGATTCAGCGGCGGCAGTTGCCATGAACGCTGGGTCGTAGACCCAAACACCAGGCGCAGCCTTGATGATTTCCTTCGCCGAAACTCCACCATTTTCAATAGGTATTTCTAAAGAGTCGCCAGTCCGGTTGTCGGTAACAGTTATCGACTGCTTCACAATTCCTCACTTCATGATTAGGGGCACCTCTATCGTAGGCGAAGATTCGGCCGTTTTTCCTATTAATTATTTCCGGAAGGTGACATTATGACGGAGTAGGTCTTCATCCTTGTCATCCCAGCGGCAGCTGATGCCCCAGAAATTGAAATTGAAAGGCTTGCTCGCTGCCCAGGCTTGGTGTTCAAGCTTTTTGGCACAAAACCGTACGCGTGATTTGGCCCAATTACTGCCTTCATGGTCTGAGACTGATATTTACCTCTGGCGTTTGTTGGGCGAAATGTAATGGTCATTGTTACTGGCTGATTGACATAACTTGCATTCACAACTGAAACTTCAAGATGAACTCTCGCAACCGGGGCAAGCAGAAGCACCCCCGACGCAGCAGGCAGTGGTGATGGTGTGACAGAAACTGCTGCAATACCAATTGCGCGTGTGACACGCAGAGTGGGTGAAGACTTAAGTGAACTGAGAGTCTGCATATGGTGCATTGAACCCACAAGATTCGTGAGTGAGAGCAAATGAGCCCTACCAGGCTCTTTCGCAAGTGCGAATCGTTTGTGATCCCAAGTCTGTTTAAGCGAAGTCAGCGAAGAATGAGAGTTTGTAACTCTGCCAAGTGTGATCCCAGGTAGCTGAAGGTCATCACAAACTGAGCGGATCACTGATGTCAAGACATCAATTCTTGATTCAGTTATTGAAACAAATTCAGTATTTACGCGGTGGGCTAAAGAAGGTTTCGTGAGTAGCTGAACATCTGTCTCCCATTGTGGAAGCTCAAGAGCAAGCTGCTCGAGCTGTGCAGCAAAAACAGGACGACTTAGATTGGCTCCATCTTGAAGTAGATATGACAACCGAGCATCAAAATTATTTTGCTTCTGGATTAATGAATTAGCCAACTTCGCAAAGCTCAAATTCTCACTTCGTCGAGGACTGGTTGCCTGATGTGCAGAAGTATTGATGTCATGTGCGAAGAGGAGCAGCAAAAAAGTGATGAGAATCGCCAGACCAATAAATATTGTCTGGACACGACGTTGAGCGCGAGTGCGGGCCACGAGTAAAGAACTTACTCACTCAGAGTGAGCAGTCTCCATTTACTGACGAATCAGCACGTTTATTCATCATCAAATTCAAAATCACTATCGCTTGACTGCTCAACAAATTCAAAGGCGGCGACCATTTCATCGAGCGCCTTGGCGTCGCCGCCAATGCCTTTGGACTGGGCAAGGCTTTCAACTTGCTCAACATTCTTGCGAAGCGTTCCAAACACTCGTCCAGTAGTAACTGCCTTCAACTTCTTCTGCATTTTTTCAAACGACTTATAAATATCAGTCAAATTAGTGACGTAGTGCGACCATGCTTTTCCAAATGATGTCAAGAGTCGCAACACTTCGTTCGCTTCTTGGGCCATATTGAAACTCGAACTTGCTTGTCGAATTACGCCCAAGAACGCGTACAGAGTAAGTGGTGAGCAGAGTAAAACCTTCTTATTGATTGCGTCATCAATCAAACTTGGTCGTTCATTTTGAATGAAACCGAGAATTCCTTCGTTTGGAATAAACAAAAGAACATAGTCAATGGCATTTTTGTTCGACTGCTCTACATAGTCACGAACTTCAAGTTCTTTAACTCGTTGTTCGACGTTTTTTAAGAATGCGTCTTTGTAGAGTTTGCGTGAATTGTCATCGCTGGCTTCAAAGAACTTTAAGTAGTTCTCCAGAGGGAACTTTGAGTCAAGATACAAAACTCGATCAGGTGGGAGGAAGAAACTGTAGTCAGGCTTGCCGCCGCCTTCTAATTTTTCTTGACGCTCATAATTAATTCCACGCTCGAACCCTGACTGCGTCAAGATGTCTTCAAGCATTCGCTCGCCCCAGTTACCGCGACCTTGTGAGCTTGAAAGAACTTTATTTAAAGCCTGCGTCTGAAACGCTAAACCATTTACAGCATTGTCGACACTTCCGAAACGTTCAATATTCATTTCTCGCAAGTTCTTAAGCTCGCCTTGCAGTTCTGTAACTTGCTTGTCAATCGCTTCGCGGTATGACTTGAGTGTGTTGTCAATTTCTTCAGCGCGCTTTCCAAGTTCATCTCCACCAGACTTTGCAACTTGTGTCGCGGCAAGATTGATTGACTCAGTACGGTCTTGTCGTGAACGCTCAGTGAGATCATTCAGCGCTTCAGAAAACTGGCTCTTCACAACACGCTCAATGTCCGCTGCAGTTAACGCAACACCGGCTGGTATTTCAGATGATGGCGATTTCTTAGATGATGACTTAACAAGTAGTGCAATTAGTAGACCCACTACAAGGCCACCAATACCAAAAATGATTCCGTTCATGACAAACCCCTTTGCTCTATTTGAACACCATAGGAAGTCGGTGTAACACCTATTAAATAAAAGGTGTTCTCCTAGGAGAGGATGCTGATGAGTTCTTCAGCAATTTGCACGGTATTTAGCGCTGCACCCTTGCGAAGATTGTCGTTGCTCACGAAGAACGAAAGGCCATTCTTCACAGTTTCGGCGGGACGAATACGTCCTACGTAACTTGGGTCCTTGCCCGCAGCAAGGCGTGGCGTAGGCATTTCGTGAAGCACAACTCCAGGAGCATTAGAAAGAATTTCTGTTGCTTCTTGAGGCGAGATCGGACGATCAAAGCTTGCAGTAATTGACAGCGAGTGACCGGTAAATACTGGAACACGAACACACGTTGCTGCAACAAGGAGTCCTGGGATTTCTAGAATCTTGCGGCTCTCGTCACGAAGCTTCTTTTCTTCAACTGTTTCGAGACGATCATCATCAATCATGTCACCAGCCATTGGGATCACATTGTGAGCAATGGTGTTTGGGAACTTAACGCCCGGAGTCATTTCGATTCCAGCACCGTCGAACGTAAGGACACGAATATCGCGCTGGACTGATGCTTCAACTTGACCGGCAAGTTCATCAACACCGTCTCGACCTGCACCACTCACTGCTTGGTAGGTAGACACTGTGAGCGATGTGAGTCCAGCGGCCAAGTGAAGTGGCTTAAGGATTGGCATTGCCGCCATTGTTGTGCAGTTCGGGTTAGCAACGATTCCCTTTGGGATGTTGTGAAGTGTGTGTGCGTTTACTTCTGAAACAACGAGAGGCACATCTGGGTCACTCCTCCATGCTGATGAGTTGTCAATAACAATTGCGCCAGCTGCTGCCATGAGTGGGGAGATTGCACGAGACGCTGTTGCTCCAGATGAAGCAAGCACAATCTGAATGCCTGAGAAGTCGGCGGTTGACGCGTCTTCCACGACAACTTGCTGTCCATCCCAATCAAGGAACGTTCCGGCAGAACGTGATGAACCGAAATAACGGATTTCGTCAACTGGGTAATTGCGCTCGCGAAGGATCGCGCGCATAACTGTTCCTACTTGACCGGTGGCTCCAATAATGGCAATTCGCATGGGTTAAGCCTAGTTCGCGTCGAGACCAAACGCAGTGTGAAGGCACCGAACAGCGTCTCCAACCTTGTCTGCGCGCAGAACACATGAAATTCGAATTGAGCTCGTCGAGATCATCTCAATATTGATTCCGTTATTTGAAAGTGTTTCGAACATGAGCGCTGTTACGCCCGCGCTTGTCTTCATCCCTGCACCAACGATTGAAACACGTCCGATGTTGTTGTCAGTAGTGACCGATGCAGCACCAATTACACCTTTAACTTTTTCACAAACAACAGTTGCGTTTTCAAGATCGGTGAGCGCAACTGTGAATGAAATGTCAGTTAAGCCATTAGCACCAGTGTTTTGAACAATCATGTCAACATTGATGCCTTCATTAGCGAGCTCGCGAAATAACTTGGCCGCGATGCCCGGTTTATCTGGAACACCACCTACCGTTATTTTTGCTTCAGACGTGTCGTCTGTTATTGCTGTAACAACTGCTTCTTCCATAGTGGGGTCCTCCTCCACAATCCAGGTTCCTGGTTCCCAGGTAAAACTTGATCGAACATGTAACGGCACACCGTGACGTCGTGCAAACTCAACTGAACGCAGCATGAGTACTCGACCGCCAGTAGCGGCCATTTCCATCATCTCGTCAAATGAGATCTTGTCGAGTCGGTGCGCCTTTGGAACAACTCGAGGGTCTGCGGTGTAGACACCAGCCACGTCGGTGTAGATCTCACAAACATCTGCACCAAGTGCAGCAGCAAGTGCGACTGCAGTTACGTCAGATCCACCGCGACCAAGTGTCGTGATGTCGCGGTCAGTTGAAACACCTTGGAAACCAGCGACTACGGGTACTTTTCCAGCATCAATAGCTTCACGAATACGTTCAGGTCGCATTTCAAGAATTTTTGCTCTCGTGTGGTCATTGTCAGTGATGATTCCAGCCTGGGAACCTGTGAACGATGCTGACTCAACACCTTGGTCAGCAAGAGCCATAGACACGAGCGCCATTGAGATTCGCTCGCCCGCAGTAAGGAGCATGTCGAGCTCACGAGGTGGGCGGGTCGGAGATACTTGATCAGCCAGCTGAATAAGGTCATCAGTGAACTTGCCCATTGCTGAAACGACTACAACAACATCGTCTCCTTCAGCGCGGGTTTTTGCGACGTGGCTTGCTACAGCACGAATCCGTTCTGCGTCACCAACTGACGTTCCACCGTACTTTTGAACCACAAGAGCCATCACGTAATTCTAGTTGAGGACTTCTCCCCCCTAAAAGTCCTAGTAATGTCGCACCATGGCTACTACCAAACGTGAACGACAGAAAGCGGCTCGCCGCGACAAGATGGAACGACTCCAGCGTGAGTCAAAAAGGCGTCAGACACTTCGCCGCTGGGTGATTATCACCATTGTTGCAGCGATGGTTCTCGGTACTGGTGCTGCATTGTTTGCAGGAAACTCAAACACAACAGCAACTACAACCACAACGAGCACTGTGGCAACAACCACCACAACAGTGGCTCCAGTAACAACTACTACGGCTGCACCAGTAACAACATCAACAATTGCAGCGACGGTTTCTTCATTCGCTCAGATCCCAGCAAGTGACCGTTCACCTGCTGGCAAGTTTGGTGCCGCACCATCAATGACTGTGCCAACAAGTGCTGCGCCTACAAAACTGCTTTCAAGTGACCTCATTGCAGGTAAAGGCACTGTTGCCAAGGCTGGTGACACGCTTCAGGTTCAGTACGTCCTTGGTACGTACTCATCTGACAAAGTTGTTCAGTCATCTTGGACGTCAAAGCCATTTAGCTTCACCCTTGGAGTCAAGCAAGTAATTGATGGTTGGGACAAAGGTGTCGCTGGCATGCGTGCTGGTGGACGTCGTGAGCTCATTATTCCACCATCACTTGGATATGGTTCAGTTTCTCCTGGAGCAGGAATTGCTGAATATGACACACTCGTATTCATAATTGACCTCTTGAAGGTCACCCCAGCGAAAGCAGGTTGATCATGAGCGATCTCATACCTAACGCAGACGGCTCAAGTCCACAGCGTCAGAAGTTTGACGCTGTGCCACCAATGATTATTGACACTGCAAAGAACTACTCAGCAACAATGGTCACGTCAAAGGGAACATTAGAGATTGTTCTCGACGCAGTTGGTGCCCCGAACACTGTTAATAGTTTCGTATTCCTCTCTCGCTGGCACTACTACGACGGCATTGTCTTTCACCGCGTAATCCCAGGATTCGTTTTGCAAGGTGGTGACCCAACGGGCACCGGTGCTGGTGGACCTGGCTACCGCTTTAAGGACGAACTTCCAAAGGCCGGTCGCTACGAACTTGGCTCACTAGCCATGGCCAATGCCGGACCAGACACCAATGGTTCACAGTTCTTTGTTATCTCTGGACCTGACGGAATGCGCCTTCCACCGCTCTACGCGTTGTTTGGCAAAGTTGTTAAGGGACTTGATGTTGTTGAAGCAATCAACAACATTGGAACTGGCAGTGGACGCCCACAAGAAGACGTGGTCATCCAGTCAGTAACAATCACTGAGTCATAGACACAAACGCCATACTCAGCCTGCGTTAGTTCACGTTTTTAACTGGACTGGCTCGCCACGTCTACTGGGCGGTAACCTTCTCAAATGACGTTCACAAAAATTGGAATATTAGGTTCAGGCATCATGGGTAGCGGTATTGCAGAAGTTTCTGCAGCGACCGGAGCAACTGTAATTTTACGTAGCCGCTCACAAGAAACCGCCGACAAAATGTTGGCTGGTCTTGAGAAGTCACTCGCAAAGCAAGTTGAAAAGAACAAGCGCACGCAAGAAGACGCTGATGCGATTCGCGCTCGAGTGAGTGCAACCACCAACCTCGCCGACCTTGCTGGTTGCGACCTCATTATTGAGTCAGTCGTTGAAGACCTCGACGTAAAAAGGAAGATCTTCAAAGAGCTCGATGAGGTAATCAATAAGGACGCAGTTCTCGCGACGAACACATCAACCCTTTCAGTTCTTGAGCTCGCTGCACAAACAAACCGTGGCGAAAGAGTATGTGGTGTCCACTTCTTCAATCCAGCTAACACCATGTCACTTGTTGAAATTGTTCGAGCAACATGCTCAAGTGACGAAACAATTTCACGCGTAACTGAATTCGCCAAGGCGTGCGGCAAGGATCCAGTAGAAGTTAAGGACGTTGCAGGGTTCATTGTTAATGCGCTTCTTTTCCCTTATCTAAACAACGCAATCCGACTTCTTGAAGACGGCGTTGCAAATCGCGAAGGCATCGACATTGCAATGAAGGGTGGATGTGGCTTTCCAATGGGACCATTCGCACTTCTTGACCTCGTAGGGCTCGACACATCGCTTTCAATTCTGGAAGCTCTCTACGCAGATTCTGGTGAAGAAAACTTCAAGCCACGACCAATGTTGCGTGAACTAGTCGCCGCTGGGAAACTAGGGCGTAAGTCTGGAAGCGGATTCTTCGACTACGGTCGATAGAAACACAGGAGGTCACATGGCTGAACGCTCTAAACCATGGGTAATCCGCACGTACTCGGGACACTCAACTGCAGTTAAGTCAAACGAGCTCTACCGAAGCAACCTCTCAAAGGGTCAGACGGGGCTTTCCATTGCCTTTGACCTCCCCACTCAGACTGGTTATGACCCTGACGACGCTGCTGCTGCAGGAGAAGTTGGAAAAGTTGGAGTGCCTGTTGCCCACTTAGGTCACATGCGCCAACTCCTCGACCAAATCTCAGTCGGCGAGATCAACACTTCAATGACCATCAATGCAACGGCAGCTTGGCTTTGGGGTCTCTACCTCGCACTCGCCGAAGAACAAGGTGTTCCCTTCAACAAACTTCAAGGAACGACCCAGAACGACATTGTGAAGGAATACCTAAGTCGTGGAACATTCATCTACGCTCCTGAGCCTTCTCGACGCCTAATTGTTGACATGATTGCTTTTGGAATCAACAATGTCCCAAAGTGGAACCCAATCAACATCTGCAGTTACCACTTACAAGAAGCTGGCGCTACCCCAGTGCAAGAAGTTGCGTACGCCCTCGCTACAGCAATTGATGTTCTTGACGCAGTTCGAGACTCTGGAAAAGTTGAGCCAAGCCAAATGCCACAGGTAGTTGGACGAATTTCATTCTTCGTAAACGCAGGAGTTCGTTTTATTGAAGAGATTGCCAAGATGCGCACCTTCACCGCGATGTGGGACGAAATTTGTCGAACTAGATACGGCGTTGAAGACGCAGCTCTGCGACGTTTCCGTTACGGCGTGCAAGTGAACTCCCTAGGGCTTACCGAACAGCAGCCTGAAAATAACGTTCAGCGCATTGTTTTAGAGATGCTCGGTGTTTCACTTTCTGCTGATGCGCGAGCTCGATCAATTCAGCTACCGGCATGGAATGAAGCGCTGGGACTACCGCGCCCGTGGGACCAGCAGTGGAGCCTTCGAATGCAGCAGGTGCTCGCATTCGAAAGTGACCTTCTCGAATACCCAGACATCTTTGCTGGATCGCACGTAATGGAAGCAAAGGTTAAGGAACTCACTGAAGCAGTTAAGAACGAACTCGACGACGTGATCAGCCTTGGCGGTGCATTTAACGCCATTGAAGAACTCAAGAGTCGACTCGTTGCTAGCCAGGCTGATCGTGTTTCACGCATTGAGTCTGGTGAGCAAATTGTTGTTGGAGTGAATAGTTTCACCGAAACTGCAGAATCGCCACTTACAAGTGGAACATCGCTCGAAGCAATCATGACTGTTGACCCTAAGGTCGAGCGGGAGATGATTGAAGACGTAACGCAGTGGCGTGCCAAGCGAGATGAAACAGCAGTACGTGATGCGCTCCAAGAACTGACACGTGTTGCAAAGAGTTCGAAACCTGAAGACAACATCATGGTCCCAACCATTGCCCTCGCTAAGGCTGGCGGCACCACTGGTGAATGGGCTGGAGCGCTTCGAGCTATTTACGGTGAGTACCGTGCACCAACAGGTGTTCGTGGCGGCGTAAGCAATCGCGGTGATGACTTCGCAAAACTTGTCGCAAGGTCTAAGGCTCTGCAAGCCAAGCGCGGAACACCTCCCAAGTTGCTAGTAGCGAAACCAGGACTCGATGGTCACTCCAACGGTGCTGAACAGATTGCCGTTGCTGCGCGTGATGCTGGGTTCGAAGTTGTCTACCAAGGTATTCGCCTGTCACCTGAAGAGATTGTCGCTGCCGCACGTGACGAAGACGTCGACATTGTTGGTATCTCAATACTTTCTGGTTCGCACCTTGTACTCGTTGCCCGAGTAATCGACGGCTTAAAGGCTGCTGGCGTTGAGGCAAAGGTAATCGTTGGTGGAATTATTCCTACTGAAGATGGCGAAGCTCTTAAAAAGAAGGGTGTCGCCGCTGTCTACACACCTAAGGACTTTTCGCTCAGTGCAATTATGAGCGATCTTTTAAGTCTCGTTGAAGGCTCTCTCTAGTTACAGAGAGCGTCTGTTTGTTAGCGTTTGAGTCCCAAACCAACGACCAGAAAACCTCCACAATGGTGCAGTGTCAGCAACGCCATCAGCTCTTTGAGCAAAGTGATTCTGTGCTGCAGCAATAACTGCTGCAACATCTTCTGGTGGCAACTCTGGACGTGGAGCGAGTCCGCTCACAGTGGGACGTTTCCGTGCTTACGCTTTGGCAAGTCTTCGCGCTTGCCACGAAGTAGATCGAGTGAACGAGCAAGAATCATGCGTGTTTCAGCCGGGTCAATGACATCATCAATGAACCCACGGGCAGCGGCGATGTAAGGGTTTGCGTAGCGCTCTTCGTAATCATCAACTAACTGTGCACGAAGTTCATCAGGGTTCTCAGCATTAGCCAAGTCACGGCGGTGAACAATTTCTACTGCACCAGCAGAGCCCATTACAGCAAGTTCTGCAGTTGGCCAAGCAAACGCAAGGTCTGCACCAATTGACTTGGAGTTCATAACAACGTAAGCACCACCGTACGCCTTACGAGTTACGACCGAGATGCGAGGAACTGTTGCTTCGCAGAATGCGTAGAGCAACTTTGCACCGTGACGAATGATGCCGCTGTACTCCTGATCAACACCTGGCATAAAGCCCGGAACGTCAACAAATGAAATAAGTGGAATGTTGAATGCATCACAGGTACGAACAAATCGAGCAGCTTTTTCACTTGAGTCAATGTCGAGCACACCGGCGAGAACCTGAGGTTGGTTTGAAACAAGTCCTACCGTGTGACCGTCAATGCGTGCGAACCCACACGTGATTTGCTGAGCAAACGCGGCACTCACTTCCATGTAGTCGCCACCGTCGACAATTGCAGTAATTACTTTTTTCATGTCGTAAGGAACGTTCGGAGATGTTGGCAAAAGATCGCGAAGTTCTTCACAGAGTCGGTCCGCCGGGTCACCAGTAAGAATCCGTGGAGCCTCTTCCATGTTGTTCGATGGAAGGAACGAGAGAAGGTAGCGAACTTCGTCCAAGACACTTTGCTCGTCGGGGAACACGAAATTAGCAACACCAGACTTAGTCGCGTGCGTCATCGCACCACCAAGCTCTTCTAGCGTTACATCTTCTCCCGTAACAGTCTTCACAACGTCTGGTCCCGTGATGAACATGTGACTTGTGTCTCGAACCATAAAAATAAAGTCAGTAAGTGCTGGTGAATACACTCCACCACCGGCACATGGTCCGAGGATTACAGAAATCTGTGGAACAACGCCAGATGCCTTTACGTTTCTAAAGAAAATTCCACCGTATGCGTCAAGCGCTGCAACACCTTCTTGGATTCGAGCTCCGGCTCCGTCATTAAGCCCAACAATTGGCAGCCCCATTGAAATAGCGAGGTCCATAATTTTTTGAATTTTTTCACCGTGTGTCTCACCAAGCGCACCACCAAATACGGTGAAGTCCTGAGAGTAGACGCAGACTTTTCGGCCATCGATTTTTCCGAAACCTGTGATAACGCCGTCAGTGTAAGGTCTTGAATCCTCAAGCCCCATGCCAGATGCATAGTGGCGATTAAGCATGTCGAGTTCTTGGAATGAGCCTTCATCGAGAAGATACTCAATACGCTCACGAGCGGTCATCTTGCCTTTGGCGCGGTGTCGCTCGATTGATTTCTCGCCACCAGCGAGACGCGCTTCGGTCTTTAGAACTTCTAGTTGGGCCAAACGTTCAGACATTGAGTGTTCCATAGCAAGCAAGGCTACCCAACATCGAGGTGCGCATGACAACAGTGAAAATAACTAGCCCAACAACCAAGAATTTATGGGGCAATCACTTGTTACTGCAAAGTAGAAACTTACAAAATACGAGCCAGCTGACTAGCTATTAGTTAACTTCCACTAATTCAATAAGTGTCCCGAAAGAAGTTTTTGGGTGAATGAACGCAACCGTTGTATTGCGTGATCCAGGACGTGGCCTCTCATCAATGACGCGACAACCTGACTCTTTTGCAGCGTTTAATGCTTCAGCACAGTCATTGACTCGATACGCAATGTGGTGCAGACCTTCGCCGTTCTTTGCGAGATACTTCGCAACTGGTGAATCTTCGCGAGTTGGAGTTAACAACTGAATGTAGGACTCGGCAACGTTGATTAGGGCTTCATAAACACCGTCGGACTTCACGTCTTCGCGGTGCTCAACCGTTGCACCGAATACTTCTTCGTACCACTTGATTGCAGCTTCAATGTCATGTACTGCAATTGCTACGTGATCGATTTCAATAAAAAGTGATTCCATATTTATGCCTTGTCGTTTCGACGGAAAATTGAAAGTCGGTCTTCGCCAACTTTTGCACGAAGCTCTGGGTTGGTAACTCCAAGTCCTTCACGTTCAGCAACACAAAGGACACCAATCTTTCCTTCGTGACGGTTGTGATGAACTTCGTACGCTGCTTCACCAACTTGTTCAAGTGGGAACACTGCAGAGAGAGGTGGGACAACTTTTCCATCCATTATTGTCTGGTTGGCGGCCCATGCTTCGCGGTAGTTAGAGAAGTGTGAGCCCTTGATGGTCTTTAACTTCATCCACAAGTGACGATTGTCGTATTCAATCATGTAGCCACTCGTTGCAGCACAGGTAACAATCGTTCCTGCTCGCTTGGTGACAAATACGCTTGCGCCCATTGTTGATCGGCCGGGGTGCTCAAAGACAATGTCAGGGTCAGCACCTACGAGTGAGCGAATGTCCTTGCCGAGTCGGCGCCATTCAGATTCATCTTGGGTGTGCTCGTCCTTCCAGAACTTGTAATTCTTCTCAGCACGGTTGATCACGTGCTCGCAGCCAAGCTCTTTCATGGTCTGAACTTTGTTCTCACTGGAAACAACCGCAATTGGAGTGCCGCCAGAGTTGAGTACATGCTGAACCGCGAACGATCCAATCCCACCTGAAGCACCCCAGATGAGTACGTTGTCACCCTGAGTTACTGGGGCGCCGTTGCGAGAAACGAGCATGCGATACGACGTTGAATTACACAGTGCATTCACAGCAGCTTCTTCCCACGTTAAGTGTGTGGGCTTTGGCATCAACTGGTTTGCCTTAACTACAGAGATGTCAGCAAGCCCACCAAAGTTTGTTTCAAAACCCCAAATGCGCTGATTGCTCGCGAGCATCGAGTCGTCATGTGAGCTTGGGTCTTGATCATCAAGGTGGTTACAGTGGACAGTTACTTCATCACCAATGTTCCAGTTGCGAACTGCTGATCCTTTTCTAATGATTACACCAGCAGCGTCCGAGCCAACTACGTGGTAATCAAGGTCGTGGCGCTTGCCCCAGATTGATTCCTTTCCGAGACGATTTAGAAAACCGAACGTGGAGGCTGGCTCAAAAATACTTGTCCACACAGTGTTGAAGTTAATTGACGATGCCATCACCGCAATGAACACTTCATCGGGGGCTAGTTCAGGGAGAGGAACTTCTCCTACGTGGATACTCTTTCGAGGATCTTTGTCTTTGCTCGCAAGGCCGTCAAACATGTTCTGTTCATCGCGGCGAACAAATACTGCGCGGGTAGTTTCCGGTAGCGGAGTATCGGCGAGAACCTCACCAGATGCCCCAGCCCTAACTGCTTCAAGGATTTCACTCATTGCAAAACATTAGTGGCGAAGCGAACGTCACAGGTCAGCCATCTCATCAATTGTGCGTAGGATTTTGTCATGTCAATACTTCAAGTAGTACCTGGCTTTGCCTTAACGGCACTATTTCTAGCCATGGTCCCGGGACAGGGGGTTGCGATGGTTCTTCGCCAAACCATCATTGGAGGAGCAAAATGCGCCTACCTTTCAGTTCTTGGCAACACGGCAGGACTAATTATTTGGGGGATCCTTTCTTCCGTGGGGCTCAGCGCGGTCTTTGCTCACTCTCATCTTGCATTTAATTTGCTCAAGTTCGCTGGAGTTGCATATTTAAGTTTTCTTTCAATTCAGACATTGTTTGAATTGAGAAATGATTTTGGAAAATTTGATTACAACGGGAAAGCGAGTGTCAACCCTTTGGCAGCATTTCGCTTAGGGATGCTCACTAACTTGACGAACGTTAAAGCAGCAGTTTTTGCGGTGGCGTTCATCCCACTTTTCATTCCAAAAGATTTCAATCTTGGTACAGGAATTTTGATTTTGGTCCTAGTTCAGTCCATTGTTTCAACAGCGTGGTACTTCGCTTTAGTTGCAACAATTGATAAGGCCTCGGTGATCTTGGCAAAGCCCCGAGTCCGACGTTGGCTGACAGGGATATCAGCGGCGGGACTCCTGGCTTTGGCCATAGTTTTGCTATTTACTACTCCTCGGTAACCCACGTCGCAGAAACGTCTATCGTTTATATATCTCTAGAAGGAGCTCATATGTCACGCAGTGTCATCGTCGCCGGTAGCCGAACCGCCATTGGAAAACTATCTGGTGTTTTTTCAACACTCAGTGCACAAGACCTCGGTGGGTTTGCAATCAAGAGCGCACTCGAACGAGCTGGTGTTGATCCAACACTCGTTGACGCTGTACTCATGGGGCAAGTAATCGGTGCTGGCCAAGGTCAAATCACTGCTCGACAAGCTGCGGTTAAGGGTGGCATCCCAATGAGCGTTAACGCCACAACTATTAATAAGGTTTGTCTTTCTGGTCTTCAAACCATTTACATGGCTGACATGATGATTCGCGCTGGTGAAGCAGAGATCGTTGTCGCTGGTGGTATGGAATCAATGACTAACGCTCCATACCTTCTTCCTGGTGCACGTGCTGGATACCGAATTGGTGACCAAAAAGTTATTGACTCAATGATGTTTGACGGCCTCACTTGTGCATTCGATGACTGTGCAATGGGTCTTGGAACTGAGCGTTACAACAACGGACGAATAACTCGTGCACGTCAAGACGAGTTCTCAGCACGAAGCCACGCACTTGCTGCAGCAGCAATCGCTTCAGGAAAGTTTGCAGAAGAAATTGTTGGAGTATCAATCCCACAACGTAAGGGTGACCCAGTACTAGTTGACACTGACGAAGGTGTTCGTATTGAGACAACATTTGAATCACTAAGTGCGCTTCGTCCAGCATTCGATAAAGAAGGAACAATTACTGCAGGTAATGCATCTCAGATTTCTGATGGAGGAGCCGCAGTGATTGTTATGTCTGCAGAGCGCTGCGCACAACTTGGTTTAACCCCAATTGGTGAAATTGTTAGTTACGGTCAAGTCGCTGGTCCTGATGCATCACTTCTTAATCAGCCCGCACGCGCAATTGCCAAGGCCGCTGCAAAAGCAGGAATTGATGTTAAGGGGATTGACCTCTTTGAAATCAATGAAGCTTTCGCTGCGGTTGGACTTTCTTCAGCCGACGAACTCGGTATTGACGAAAATAAGATCAACGTAAATGGTGGTGCAATCGCACTTGGTCACCCAGTTGGAATGTCAGGAACACGTGTTGCACTCACTGCATTACTTGAACTGAAGCGTCGTGGTGGCGGAACTGCTGCTGTTTCACTTTGTGGTGGTGGCGGTCAAGGTGACGCAGCGATTCTTCGCTCTCTCTAAACAGGGATAAAACTTTTTACGAGCTCGTAATGAGCAAGCCCAATCTGCTGATTATCTGGCAGGGCTAATACAAATGCCCCACCTAAGGGGTACTCACCCTTCAACACGTCGGGCAGTGCGTTCGTCAAGCTGAACACGAGCTCGTGCACGCTCGGATTATGGGCAACAACTAGTAGTGACGTCACAACTGGATCGATCGCAGCAATGTCAATAAGTAAGTCTTCGGCTCCTACATTTCGTTTGCCGTTATAAATAAGTTCTGAATAATGGACTGTTCTGACAAAATCAGTATCAACAAATGCTCGTGTAAATGTTTCCCTTGTTCGAGCAGCGGCACTTACGAGTGCAGTTGTTGGACCATAGGCACCAAGTTTTTGCTCATCAATCGCCCATGTTCGAAGTTGTTGTGCCTGCTGTCTTCCCCGATCACTAAGCAC
>CAINVQ010000146.1 GCA_903854175.1 uncultured Actinomycetes bacterium
GCCCTTCCTACGAGATAGACAACTAGAACACTTAGCCCGAGCATCATTGCTAGTGCGTAGTGGCGAACAAAACCAGACTGGGTCTTTCTCACACCTTCTGCACTGTTGCGAACGCTTAGCGCGACTGCGCTTACTGCGCCATCAATGATCTTTGGCTCAATAACATCACCAGCAAATTGTGAGGCACGTGTAATTGGACGACCAAGTGTTGCATCGTAGAAATCATCCCAACGCCATACGCGCTCAAAGAAGGAAGATTCGAAGCGAGACGACTCGGTGCGCGACTTCCAGATACTGAATGCCGCAATGAGACCAACTAGCGCAACAATGACATCAACGAGAGCCAGGAGGATTTGCCCAGTAGCTCCTACTGTTATTTCTGATGGAATGAAGCCAAACGTTGGATCTAAGAATCCAGCGAGCGAGATGTGGTGGATCCAAGGTAGGTCAATGATCCCACCAAACACACTTAAAACTGCCAGCACCACGAGTGGAAGAGTCATAACCCAAGGAGACTCGTGTGGGTCGTGACCTTCAGTGACTTCTCTGAATCGTTCTGTTCCGCGGAACGTAAGAACAAAGAGTCGACTCATGTAATACGCAGTTAGAACAGCGGTAACTAGTCCCAGCACCCAAAGGACTTTTGAATAGCCGTACACATTCGTAAGCACGTCACCCTTTGCCCAGAAGCCAGCGAATGGTGGAATACCTGAAATCGTTAACCAGCCAATAAGAAATGTAGGGAACGTGAGCGGCAAGAACTTCTGAAGTCCACCCATCTTTCTCATGTCCTGTTCACCATTCAACGCATGGATAACTGAGCCAGATCCAAGGAAGAGCAGCGCCTTGAAGAATGCGTGCGCGACCATCAAGAAAATTGCGGCAGAGTAAGCACCTGCTCCAACGGCCATCACCATGTAGCCAATCTGCGAAACAGTTGAAAAAGCTAAGACCTTTTTGATGTCCTTCTGAGAAGTGGCAATGGTTGCTGCAACAAATGCCGTCAGCCCACCAATGATTGCAATAGTCGCGCGACCCGACACTGAAAGTGCGAGTACGGGGGCCATACGACAAAGCAGGTACACACCAGCGGTAACCATCGTGGCGGCGTGGATAAGAGCTGAGACCGGAGTTGGACCTTCCATGGCATCAGGGAGCCAGTTGAAGAGTGGAATCTGGGCGCTCTTTCCCGTAGCGGCAAGCAGCAGTGACAAAACAACCAGCGTGGCAATAGTCGGCGTTAGCGAAGTGGCTCCAGCGAAGATCGAAAGGTACGTAAGCGTGTGAAGGTGAGTAAACAGGAAGAACATTGCAATAAGAAGTCCGAAGTCACCAACACGGTTGTAAACGAACGCTTTCTTTCCGGCACTAGCTGCACTGTCACGATCGAAGTAGTAGCTCACGAGCCAGTACGAGCACGCCCCTACCCCTTCCCAACCAACGAAGGTGAGTACGAGGTTGTTGGCAAGAACGAGTACCAGCATTGAAAATACGAACAAGTTGAGATACAGGAAAAACTTTCTGAAGTCTTTTTCTCCATGCATGTATCCCGTTGAGTACAAGTGAATCAATGTTGAGATTCCAGTTACGAACAGACACATTGTTATTGAAAGTGGGTCCACCAAAAGTGCCGCAGGGATCTTGAGCGATCCAACGCTGATCCAGGAGAACAAATTGACGGTGACTTCACGACTGGAATTTCCAATAAGCATGAAGAACGTAATGACGGTTGAAACGAAACTCAGTCCAACTGCCCCCGTTCCAACAATGCCAATCTGCTTTTCGCTGAGTGAACGACCATTAATTAATACAAAAAGGAAACCAATAAGTGGAAGAAGAATAATGAGTGTGGCGAACTTGGCCATGGTTAACCCTTCATCTCCGAGAGTTCGTCAACTGATGTTGATGAACGACGTCTGAAAATTGCCACGACAATTCCTAGGCCTACCGTCACTTCTGCGGCGGCGACCACCATGACAAAGAACACTGTTGCCTGTCCCCCAATGTCACTGAGCGTGCGTGAGAACGTTACAAATGTGAGGTTGACAGCGTTCAGCATCAACTCAAGACACATGAACATAATGAGTGCACTTCGGCGAGTTAAGAGACCATAGGCACCAATACCAAATAGCAGTGCAGCAAGAACTAGATACCAAGCGGCGGGAACGTTCATGACTCACTCTCATCACTCGTGCGCTCACGGCGAGCTAACAAGACAGCTCCAACCACGGCAATTATGAGCAGTGCCGCAGTTGCTTCAAAGGCAAAAATATACGTGGTGAATACGGCAGTTCCAAGCTGCTGAACGTTTCCAGATCCTGGAGCCAGCGCAACACCATTCGTGGACACCGACATTGCACCAGTCACCCAATGTGAGCGAGCCATTAACGCAATAAGTCCAGCCACAGTTATTACAACACCAGTACCAGCAAACGCACGCTGACCAACAAGTGGCTCAACGCGAACTGAATCACTCCGGTCAACACCTAGAAACATGATTACGAACAAGAACAGAACAACAATTGCTCCGGCGTACACAATGATCTGCACTGCAGCTAAGAAGTCAGCTGACTGCGCAATAAAAGCAACAGCAACCCCTAGCAACGTCATAATGAGACTCAGTGCGCTGTGCACTGGATTCTTCATTGCGATTACTCCAAAAGCACCAACGAGCACCAAAAGTGCCGCCGTTATAAATATAAGAATGCTCGGAATCGCGTAGGCAAGGGCCAACATTATTTTTTACCCTTAAAACGCGCAGGAATTTTTTCCTTTACCTGCGTCATCATGCCTTCAAGACCACGTCGATTAAGTGGGATGTCTTCTGGCTCTAAGTGACGGTAGAACGCATCACGAAGTTGCTTTGAGCCAGTTGCTTCGTCGTCACGTGTCTCTGACTGACCAGCTTCGGCGGTTTTGATCCCGGCGCCGAGGTCTGCAGTCCACTGAACAACACCTTCGAATGAAGCGTCACCAGCTGGTGAAGTTGCGCGCATCCAACCACCGGTCATTTCAGCTTCGCCTTCACGCCAGTCTTCCCATGGCAACTTCTGAGGGAACCCTTGATCATCCACAAGGAGCTCATTCTTTGTGTAGATCGCGTCAGCACGGTTTGAGAACGAGAATTCAAACATCTTTGATTCAGTAATTGCCTGAGTTGGGCATGCTTCAACACAAAGGTCACAGTGGATGCAACGTAAGTAATTGATTTCGTAGATGTATCCGTAGCGTTCACCCGGGCTCACTGGGTGGTCCATTGGGTTATCTAGACCACGAACGTTGATGCAATTAACTGGGCAGACACCCGCGCACAGTTCACATCCAATGCACTTTTCCATTCCGTCTTCGTAACGATTAAGTACGTGGCGTCCATGTTGACGAGGCTGCTTGGCACGCTTCTTCTGTGGATAGCTAGTTGTCACATTGGCTCGGCCAATGTGCTGCATTGTGAGTTTGAACCCACCAAAGAAATTCGTGAACTTACTCATTCGATGCCCCATCAGTGAAGTTGCGCAGAACAAATCCCGGAAGTGGTCGCTGCCCTACTGTCGGAAGAATTGCTTCTCCATCTTTGCCTCGTGACTGGCCGAGTGCGAACGCTCTCTCAAGGCACGTGTACGAGAAGAGTACTAACGCAATCATGATGAAGCCCCAAGGCTTTGAGACAACAAATCCTGCGACAATGAGCATCCAGCCAAGACTGAGCGGAATGAGTCGCTTCCAACCGAGGTCCATAAGTTGGTCGTATCGAAAACGAGGAAGTGCTGCACGGAACCAGATGTAGCTAAAGGCGAATGCGGTTGTCTTTAGGAGGAACCAGATGATTGGAAATACCCACTTGAAGTGAGGGATCGGTGGAATCCAACCTGCAGGACCACCAAAGAACAGCGTCACCATAATTGCTGACATGGTGATGGTGTTCATAAATTCAGCCAAGAAGAACAATGCGAATCGAAGTGATGAGTACTCGGTGTGGAATCCACCCACGAGCTCACTCTCGGCTTCAACAACGTCAAACGGTGGCCGGTTTAGTTCCGCGGTGATTGAAATAAGGAATACAACGAATGGAACAATGCCCAGACGAATCAGGTTCCAGTGCCAAATGCCGTTTGCCTGTGAGGTGACAATGCTGTGAGTTGTTAGTGACCCAGTCGCCAAAATAACAGTCACAATCGTCATACCAAGTGCCGCTTCGTAACTAATCATCTGTGCGCTTGCACGAACAGATGACAGCAGTGGGTACTTCGACCCCGAAGCCCATCCAGCGAGCATTACTCCGTAAACAGAAATTCCAGACATTGCGAGCATGAGAAGGATCCCCATAGGAGGATTCGCTATTTGCAACAAAACTTGGTGCTCACCAATGTTGAGAGTGCCACCAACGGGGACAATCGAGAACGTAATCAGTGCTGGGATGAGCACTAGATATGGTGCAAGTTTGAAAACAAAACGATCTGCTTCTGCTGGGATCAAATCTTCTTTGAAGAACAGCTTGATTCCGTCAGCCAACGTCTGAAGTAGACCAAATGGCCCCCAACGCTGAGGACCAATTCGACTCTGCATGTCAGAAATTGCTTTGCGCTCGAACCAAATCATCAAAATAACTGACCCCATGAGAGCACCGAAGCCCACGAGCACTTTGATAATGACAATAAGGATTACGACACCGGTGACGCCGTGGCTAAAGAGTGGGTCAGTCGATGCAAGAAGCGAGTTCATCGAGTTTCCAGACGTACTTGATTGATGAGAGATGTCGCTTCAATGATTGAGCGGACTGAATTTTCATCGCTTAGCTTTTCAACACCGAAAGGAATCTCGACAACACCGCGCGGAACATCATTGTCGAGCTCCAGCAAAACGCTGATAGTTCCGTTGGCTCCAACAGCATTAACGCTTTCACCACTCGCAGCTCCAATACGTTCAAAGTCAACATGATTCAACTTGAATGTCATTGGTTCGACGAGTCCGTGTAGTGAGCTCGATCCCTGTACTGCAATTCCGTTGTCGTAAAGACGTCGTGACAAATTCACACGTAGTGCGTAGCCATCAACTGCTGGTGTTTCTATTTCGCGGCCAGCTTCAACTTGCGCCAATGTTGCAGCGTTTCCACGTGGACCCTTGGTGACTTCATTAGATGAGGTGGCACCAACTGGTGCACCAAGTCCTACAGACTTCACAGATCTAATACCAGGGAATGCCATTGGGTCCATGCTGTGGCGAAGAGAGACTTCAGAACTATCAACAACTACACCATCAGTTGTTGCACTCTGAAGTACTGAGAGAGCTGGGTAGCCAGTTGTTGATTCAATGATCTTTGAAGTTTCCTCAACAGACTCAAGACCAATGCTCTGACCGTATTCCTCAGCGAGTTCAGACGCGATTGCAACGTCAGTCCAAGCAGACCCTGGAGGAACAATTTTCGGAGTGAGCGCGCTAACGCGACCCTCAATGTTTGTTACCGTGCCGAGTCGTTCGTAGGAAACACTTGCTGGCAGCACTACGTCTGCGTACGCAAGGCTTGCTCCACCATGACCGCTGACGATGACAACATCTGAATTTTCGAGTGCCCTAATGCCAAGAGTTGTGTCAGCAATATTTCCAAGAAGACATCCACCTAGCAATAGTGTCGCTTTTTGTTCGCCACTGGCCAATGCTTGTAGCTGAGCGACTGTGTCACGACCAGCCCCTTGCGTATTTAGACGCCTTCCAGGAAGCAGTCCTGGGCTAAGTCCCATGTCGAGTGCACCATTAACGTTCGAACGACGCAGTGCAACGAGGAATTTCGCGTCAGGATAATTCTCTGCAAATGTTCGGATGGCAGCTTCAATAATTGAGGCGCTTTCGGCGACGTTTGGTCGTCCAACGACAAAGACAACGCCTTCACCAGTTTCACCAATGAGTTTTTGAGCGTTAGTAATTTCATCCTTGCTAAAGAGAACATCGAACGGAATGGTGCCAGTTACAAGCGCGTTAGCTGCGAGGTGTGCTTCACCTGGGCGAATGGTAATTGTTGAACGAGCAACATTTGTAAGTGATGTGTTGCGAGCAGCTAGTTCAACAATTGAGTTCTTGTCACGTACGGCACTCTCACGAAGGCGCAGGAACAGAATTGGTAACTCTTCGCGTAGATCACCCGTGAGTGTTACAACGGTGCATGCACGAGCGGCTTCATCAATGGTTGCCTTTGGAAGGGCCTGAAGAAGTTCAGCGTCAAGTCCATCGCCATACTGTGCGTCAATGTTCTCTGTGCGAAGAACTCCGCGAGCAAAACGCTCCCAAGCAAACGCGCCTTCATTGGTAAGTGCTGCGCCACCAATAACACCAAGTGTGTCGCCATCACCGTGCAGCACTTTTGCGGCAGCGCTAAGTGCTTCGGCCCAGCTAACAGCAACAAGCTCGCCATTACGTCGCACCATTGGCTCGGTAAGTCGTGTTGATGCCTTTAAAACATTGGTTGAGTCTTCATTGCCATCAACTGAGTCAAGAGTGAAGCGACCTTTGTCGCAAAGCCATCCGTGGTTTACCGGGTCAGAGTCAACACCTAGAACGCGTGTAAGGCGGTTTCCAGAAGACTGCACCGCAACTCGACATCCAACCGCACACGTTGTGCACGTGCTTTCAACTTGCTCGAGGTCCCATGGACGAGCGGTGAAGCGGTATGGCTTCGCAGTTAGTGCTCCCACTGGGCAAATTTGAACTGTGTTTCCAGAGAAGACTGAGTCGAATGGTTGCGTTGGCGAAGGAGCGACTTCAATAAGGTCACCGCGACCAGAGAACGAGATTTGTGCATCGCCAGCGACTTCTGAAGCGAACCTGGTGCAACGTGCGCACTGAATGCAGCGCTCACGGTCGAGAAGAACTAGTTCACCAATTTCAATCGGCTTAACAAAGTGTCGCTTTTCTTCAATAAAACGCGTCTCACCTGAACCGTGAGCGAGTGACTGGTCTTGCAGTGGGCATTCGCCACCCTTGTCACAGACTGGGCAGTCGAGAGGGTGATTAGCCAACAAGAATTCCAAAACTCCATCTTGCGCTTTCTTTACTTTTTCTGAATCAGTCACAACGTTCATGCCGTCACTGACCTTTAGGTAGCAAGCGGGCTGCAATGTTGCACCACGTGGTCCATCAACTTCAACGAGACACATGCGACAAACACCAACTGGTTCCATGCGTGGGTGGTAGCAAAAGCGAGGAATGTAGTCCCCTGCTCGCTCGGCCGCTTCAATGAGCAGTTCGCCAGGCTTAGCTTCGAATGATCGACCGTTCACCGTGATTGAAACAGTGGTGCGCACTTCATCAGTCATGCGGACATCCTCCGTGTTCAATGTGGGCAATGAATTCATTTCGGAACATCGAGATTGCAGAATTAACTGAAGAAGGGATTGATGGTCCTAGTACGCAAATGGTTGTCTGCTGCGGTGGCCATAAAAGTCCCGGTGAGATGTTGTCACAGAGGTCAAGGAGAAGATCGAGATCTTCGAGACGACCTCCACCGTGTTCAATGCGATACATCGCGCGCTCAATCCATCCAGATCCTTCGCGACAAGGTGTGCACTGTCCGCACGACTCGCGTGAGAAGAACTTTGTAATACGCCATGTTGCACGCACAACGCATGAATCTTCGTCAAAGACAACAACTGATCCTGATCCAAGCATCGAGCCCTTCTCAGCAACTTCATCTTGGCCAAGTGGAAGGTCAAGCAGATCTGGACCAAACCAAGGCGCGGAAACTCCACCTGGAATGAATGCCTTGATCTTCTTGTCGTCAATAATTCCGCCACCAAATTGCGGATCAAAAATTAAGTCTCGGAACGTGTTCTTCACCATTTCAACTTCGTACACGCCAGGGTTCTTGACTCGACCAGCGAGTGCGAATAGACGTGTACCAGTTGAACGTCCTTCGCCGAGTGCCGCGAACGCAGCTCCACCGTTATTAATGATCCAAGGAAGGTTGGCCATTGTTTCAACGTTGTTCACAACGGTTGGCTCACCATAGAGACCAGTCACCGCAGGAAAGAACGGAGGCTTAATTCGTGGGAATCCACGCTTACCTTCAAGCGCTTCAATGAGTGCAGTCTCTTCACCACAGATGTACGCGCCAGCACCGGGGTGCACAACAATATCTAGCGAGAAGTCGGAACCAAAAATTTTGCTACCAAGTGCACCATGTGAATACGCATCATTTACAGCTTGCTGCACACGCTCTAGGCCTAAAGCAAATTCACCGCGAAGGAAGATGAACGCTTGGCTCACCTGAAGCGCATACGCCGCAATGATGACACCTTCAATTAGCTGGTGAGGATCTCGCTCAACCAAGTAGTGATCTTTGAATGTTGCTGGTTCTGATTCGTCACCGTTTACAACAAGATAAGAAATAGGTGATCGACGAAGCATTGACCATTTACGACCAGCTGGGAATCCTGCACCACCACGTCCAAGAAGTGAAGCGGCATCTACTTCTGCTGCAACTTTTTCTGGGAACATCCCAAGTGCTTTCTTCAGTGCTACGTACCCGCCTGTTTCTAAAAAACGAGAAAGTGTGAACGAGTCGTCAAAGTCTTTACGAGAAGAGACAATCTTTGGTGCGCTAAAGGTAGCCATTACTTCTGCTCCTTCGCAGCTCGTGCTTCACGTGCAGTCTGCGCAGCAGCACGTTGTGCAGCGACTTCTTCACGAGGTGCTTGTAGTCCGTTACTTCTGCGAACTCTAATGAGAGTGCCGTGTGAAGGAATTTCTGAGTCACGCTTTCCATCGCGAACTTCTTCAATCATTGCATCGAACGTTTCAGGTGTTGTTGTACGTACGTAGCGGTGATTTACTTGCACAACTGGTGCAATGTCACAGTCAGCCAAACATTCAGTTTCTTCCAGCGTGAAGAGACCATCTGAGGATGTTCCACCAACGGCGCAGCCGAGCTTCTTTGTTGCGTGCTCCAAGAGTTCTTCTCCCCCAGCGAGCAAGCATGCAATATTGGTGCAAATTCCAACTACATATTTTCCAACAGGCTCAAGATGGAACATGTCATAGAACGCTGCAGTCCCTCGAACTTCGGCTTCCGATGTTCCAACGAGTTGTGCAACTTCAGCAATAACTTCTTCTGAGAGGTAACCGTCTTGTTCTTGTGCCAAGTGAAGCAGCGGCAACATCGCCGAACGCTTTACTGGGTAGAGCGCAACTAAATCTTCTGCACGTTTGCGAAGGTCATTTTGGAAGTGGCTCATCGGTCCACCTCACCCATAACTGGGTCGACTGTAGAAATAACTGTGATTGTGTCAGACACTGATCCACCGCGCATAAGTAGGGGTACCGCTTGGAGATTCACAAAGCTCGGTGCCCGAACGTGGATTCGGTACGGCTTGGGCCCGCCATCAGAAACGATGTAACAACCAAGTTCTCCACGAGGAGATTCAACTGCTGAATACACTTCCCCAGCAGGTACGTGGAAACCTTCAGTGAATAACTTGAAGTGGTGAATGAGCGCTTCCATTGACTCGTTGATTCGTGCGCGAGGTGGTGGCGTAACTTTTGGATCTTGACTGCGGTAGTCACCACTAGGCATCATTTCCAGGCACTGGCGAACAATGCGGATTGATTCACGAATTTCATTTAGTCGAATTGCGTAACGGTCAAAGTTGTCACCGTAGGTTCCGACAATGACGTCAAAGTCAACTTTGTCGTACGCGAGGTATGGCATGGTGCGACGTAGGTCCCACGCAACACCAGTCGAGCGAAGAAGTGGTCCAGTTACGCCGAGAGCAAGAGCTTCTTCTGCAGTAATTGGGGCGACTCCAACCATGCGCTGGCGGAAAATTGGTTGACCAGTGAGAAGTGTGTCGTACTCAAATGTTCTGGCGTAAATCGTGTCACAAATTACTTGGACGTCGTCTTGCCATCCATCAGGAAGGTCCGCAGCAACACCACCAGGGCGAACGTAGTTGAGGTTCATTCGAAGTCCAGCAGTTTTTTCAAAGAACGCCAGAACTAATTCACGCTCACGAAGACCGTAAATCATCATGGATGTTGATCCAACATCCATTCCGTTTGTTGCCATCCACACCAAGTGTGAAGAAATACGGTTCAACTCACTCATCATCATTCGAATCCAAGTGGCGCGTTCTGGGACTTCAATACCGAGCAACTTCTCAACGGCCATTGAATACGAGAGTTCATTAATGACAGGACTTAAGTAGTCCATACGAGTTACGTTGGTGCCACCTTGAACGTAACTGAGTGCTTCGCCAGTCTTTTCCATTCCAGTGTGAAGGTAGCCAATAACTGTCTTAGAGCGAAGGACGAATTCACCATCGAGTTCCAGCATGATGCGAAGAACACCGTGTGTTGATGGGTGGCTTGGACCCATATTGATGATCATTGTTTCGTCATCGCTTCGGTCAAAGTCAACCGAATTCGGATCAAGTGTTAATCCATCAATTCGAAGAACTGAACCAAGTTCACGTCCAAGTTCATCTTTTGAAGTTGACTCACGGCGCTTAAGTTCCTGAGCACCTTCAGAAGTATCTGCGACAAGAAGCTCAATACGTTCGGCGGTACGAATAGTTGTATCGGTCATCGTGGCCCCGGGGCTTGCTTGAACTGAACAGGGA
>CAINVQ010000147.1 GCA_903854175.1 uncultured Actinomycetes bacterium
AACACGAGCAGCAGCCATGCGATACGAAGCTCCACGTAAGTACAACTCTGGCTCTGCAGAAGACTTAGAAACTGTGGTTCCCATTCCGAGCCCATTATTAATAACTACAAAAACAATTGGCAGCTTCCAAAGAGCCGCAATATTGAGAGATTCGTGAAAGGCACCAATATTTGTTGTGCCGTCTCCCATTGTGCACATCACGATTTCTTTACTATCGCGGTAGTCAATTGCGAGTGCAGCTCCAGTTGCGAGCGGAAGCTGTCCTCCAACAATGCCGTATCCACCAAGAAGACGGTGCTCAAGATCGAACATGTGCATTGATCCGCCCCAGCCCTTTGATACGCCGTCAACGCGACCGTAGAGCTCAGCCATAAGGCGCCCAGCATCAATTCCCTTTAGAAGGGCGTAACCGTGTTCGCGGTAATTGGTGAAGAGATAATCGTCGAGTTCAAGCTCTTTCAGAAGCCCCGCGATGGCCGCTTCCTCGCCCAGATTGAGGTGGCAGTAACCACCAATAAGGGCTTGGGTGTAGCTGCGAGCTGCACGTTCTTCGAAGCGACGAACCATCATCATCTCTTCATAAAAAGAAACAAGCTGGTCGGACTCATTCTGCGTCAGCTTTGCCGACTTAGAAGTTGATGTGACTTTTTTAGCCGCAGGTTTCTTCGCAGCATTTTTTTTGGCAACAGGCTTCTTTGCCGGAGGAATAGTTTTTTCAACCAATGAGCAGTGCTCCTTCACACAAAGCCTAGTGTGCGCATCTCAAAATTGAAAAAGAATTTACTGAGTAGTAACAAAAAAATTACTGACGAGTAATGAGTTTGAGTGAATGAACTTTAAAAAGTTACTTTCGACTCTGTAACTCAGCAATAACAGCTTTACCGTTTGCTTTTCCTTGAGTAAGTTTCATAGCTTGACCAACAAAGAACTGTGACAACTTGTCGTCTCCATCTTTGTAACGCTGCCATTCGTCAGGATTTTTTGAAATGATGTCATCAATGGTTGCACCAAGAGAATCAGAAGTCATCTGCTCGAAGCCCTTTTCAGATGCAATTTTTTTAGGGTCTCCCCCGCTAGTAAGCAACTCTCCAAGTACAACCTTTGACTGCGTAGCTGAAAGCTCTCCCTTTGATTCCATCAGCACCGTCTGGGTGAACGCTTCAGTAGTGAGGTTGCTTAACATTTCAATTCCTGCAGCAAGTTCGTTCGCGGCACGTGACACAGCAATAGCAATGTCCGCTCCACCATCTGCAGCAGCATTTACATAGCTTTCGAGATCAAGGTCAATGACAACTACAACTGCATCATCTTGAGCCTTAGTGGCCCCTGGAATTCGCTCAAGTAGCTTCGCTCTGCGAGCTGCAGGCATTGGCGGGAGTGCAGCGCGAACGCGGTCTTGCCACGCCTGGTCGGGAACAAGCTCAGTGAGGTCTGGCTCACGGAAGTAGCGGTAGTCCTCAGCGTCTTCTTTAACGCGAAGCGTTGACGTTTCTCCAAGACCTTCATCCCAGTGGCGGGTTTCTTGGCGAACTGTGCCACCTTCAAGAATCAGTTCAACTTGGCGAGCAGCTTCATAATCAATTGCACGCTGGAGCGAACGTAGTGAATTCAGATTCTTAATTTCGCAACGTGTCCCAAGTGGATCGCCAGTCTTTCGAACTGAGACGTTGGCATCAAAACGCATTGACCCTTCTTCAAGTCGACCATCAGATGCCCCAGTTGCAATGAGAATGCCGCGAAGTTCTGAAGCGTAGGCACGAGCCTGCTCCGAAGACCTGATATCTGGTCCTGAAACAATTTCCACTAGTGGCACTCCGCAACGGTTGTAGTCAACAAGTGAGCGATCAGCTCCGGCAAGTCGGCCCGATCCACCGAGGTGCGTAGATTTTCCCGTGTCTTCTTCCATGTGAGCGCGTTCAATAGTTACTTGAGATCCATCAGGAAGATTGAGAAACCCATTGGAGTTAATCGGAAGGTCGTACTGACTGATCTGATAGTCCTTGGACTGGTCAGGATAGAAATAATTCTTTCGGTGAAATGTGCTCGGCGCAATGGTGCAGTTAAGTGCCATACCAATGCGCATTGCAAGCTCTACTGCATCTTTATTAAGTACCGGAAGTGAACCAGGAAGACCTAGGCAAATTGGACACACATTCGTATTTGGCTCTGAACCGAAATGGTTCTCACAACCACAGAACAACTTTGACTTGGTGAGAAGTTCAGTGTGAACTTCCATACCAACAACTAATTCCCATCCTTCAGGCAACGTCATGAGCGACCATCCGCAATCTCTAGAACTCGAGCTGCAGCGTAAAGTGATGCTTCACTTCGCCCAGGGCCAAGTAGCTGAACACCGATAGGAAGATTTTCTTCACCTTTGCCAAATGACACTGAGATCGCTGGGTCTCCTGCGAGGTTCGTAGGAATAGTGAAGACGTCGTTGAGATACATCTCCATAGGATCTGACTTCGCGCCAAATTTGAAAGCAACGCCAGGTGTTGTGGCTCCAATGAGCATGTCTGCTTGCGCGTACGCTTTTTTGAAGGCATTTATCGTGAGTGTGCGAACCTTAAGTGCTTGACCGTAATACGCGTCGTAGTAGCCAGCGCTGAGTGCATATGTTCCAAGCATGATGCGGCGCTTCACTTCTGGGCCAAATCCTGCAGTACGAGTTGCTTCCATCATTGAAGTTACGTCTTCTGTGTCAACGCGAAGCCCAAAACGAACTCCATCGAATCGAGCAAGATTTGAAGAGGCTTCTGCAGGTGCAATTAGGTAATAGGCACTAAGTCCGAGTAGCAGTTCAGGAATCGAAAGCTCAATGATCTGAGCACCGGCATCCTTAAGTGCTTCAGTTGCTGCTCTAACAGCAGCAACAACGCTTTCGTCTGCCCCTTCGTAGAGTTCTTTCACAAGGGCAATTCGCTTGCCCGCTACTCCATTGTTTACGTGAGCACTTAGCGACGGAGCTGGCTCAGGTAGTGATGTTGAATCGAGAGGGTCGTGTCCGGCGATTGCTTCAAGCAGTACCGCAGAGTCCATGACCGTTTTAGAAAAGGGACCGATCTGGTCGAGTGAGCTCGCAAATGCAATTAGTCCGTAACGAGAAACAAGTCCATACGTTGGCTTCATTCCAACAATGCCGCAGAACGCAGCTGGCTGGCGAATTGAGCCACCAGTGTCTGAACCTAGAGAGATAGACGTCATGTCACCGGCGACAGCAGCCGCTGAGCCACCACTAGAGCCGCCCGGGACTCGTGAAGGATCGAGTGGATTACGTGTAGGACCAAATGCTGAGTTCTCAGTTGATGAACCCATAGCGAATTCATCAAGGTTTGTTTTTCCAACTGGTACTGCACCAGCTGCGATCAAACGGTCAATCACTGTTGCGTTATACGGTGGCTTCCAGCCATCAAGAATTTTCGAAGAACACGTCGTAGGGATTCCGGTCTGGCAGAGATTGTCCTTAATCGCAATGGGTACACCTGCGAGAGGGCCAACGTTCTCCCCGTTTGCAATACGTGCATCAATTGACTCGGCAATACTGCGAGCGCCCTCTTTATCGAGGTGGAGAAACACATTTAGCTCTTCATTGCGAGCTTCAATTGCTGCATACGATGCATCAAGTTGAGCAACTGCAGTCGTAGAGCCAGACTGAACTTCCTTAGCGATCTCTACTGCACTTTTCACGGTGCTTCTCCGAGAATCCTCGGCACAGCAAATCTGCCGTCTTGTGCGTCTGGAGCTTCTGCGAGCACAGCAGCTCGGTCGAGACTCTTCCAAATAATGTCTTCTCGAGTCACGTTGGTGAGGCCAAACGGGTTTGACGTTGGCTCAAGCGCACTCAAGTCAAGGGAGTTCATGTCGTTAGCGTGTTCTAAAACACCACCGAGTTGTTCGGTGAACGTGTTGAGTTCCTCATCGCTGAGGCGAAGACGTGCGAGCTTTGCTACTTTCGCGACATCGTCGCGACTTAACGATGAGCTCACGCAAAAACCTTCTTAAGGAACTCAAGTGTCTTTGTCTCAATCAGATCTTTATCAACATCCATAGTTGCTACGTGTGATGAGTTTTCCATCCAAATTCGTTCAATGGATCCGCCGTAATTAGCTACGAGTGCGTCGCCATTGGCAACTGGCAAGGTGTAGTCCTCACGACTTGAGAACAAGAGTGCAGGGACTTTAATTTTTGAAACATCGAGCACAGTTGGAAGCAGTTCTGAAATTTCAACAAAACCCTTGATGTTCGTTTCCGCATATCCAAATTCAATACCATTGGGAACTCGAGGATCAGTAACCATGCTCTCCATGGTGAATACTCCGCCTTCTACAGCTCCCTTTGCGAGTTCAACGAGTGATGCATCGTGAGGAATAATCCAAGGGTTAACAAACACCACAGCTTTTACATCTGGGTTACGTTGCGCTAAGTAAGCAGTCATCAGCCCACCAAATGAAAGTCCAAATACAATGACCTCGTCACAGCGTGACTTCAGATCATTAAGAGTGTCTGTGTACGTTTTTACCCAGTCGCTAAAGCCGTAGTTGAGCATGTCTTCAATTGATGTTCCATGTCCGGGTAGTCGAGGGCACTCAACGGTGTAACCAGCTGCTGCGCACATCTTGGCGACAGACATAACTGACTCAGGTGATCCGCCGTATCCGTGGAGAACTAGAACTCCTTGTCGAGTTCCTTGGGCTGAAAATGACTCACATCCGGGGTGAATTTGCGTGCTCATAGGTATAAAGACTACCCGGCAACCACCTACTTGAGTTTGGACTTATCTCTTGGGACGTCAGTAATAAACATTGCCGCAATGAGCCCGAAGCCTCCAACAATTGCCCCAATAAGGAATGGGAAATGGAATGTCGCCAGGAGCTCAGGCCCAGGGCTGGCTCCAGCTAAGTGACGTTTATGAACAAGACCTTGTTGAACGGTTTCGAGAACTTCAATACCAGCAACTTCGCCCACCTGAACGGCCAACATTTGAGCTGCGCTCATGACACCAAATTCCGATTGCTTAACTTCATTGGCCATTACCGCAGAACTTGATGGCATTGCGGTTCCCATTCCGAGACCAGAGAGCGAAAGCGCCACCGCAACAACCCATGCACTGGTAGATGGATGAAGAAACGAAAACATGGTGAGTGACACGGTGAGGAAGAATGCTCCACCAATGGCACTTTTACGTTCACCAATTTTTATTGCAACGTACCCTGCAATTGGCGAGCAGATTGCAAAGGCTATTGGACGAGCTACTGAAAGTCCTCCAACCTGAGGCACTGAATAACCGTAGCCCTGCTCCATCAGCAATGGAAAGAGAAAAAATGCTCCGAAGTAAGCAAAGTTGCAGCATGCGCGAATCACAATTGGAAATGCGAAATTTCTTTTCTTAAAGTACTTCGCTGGGATAAGCGGATGCGGCGCATGATTGAGGCGGTAAATAAAGAACGTCATAAGAACAGTCGCAATTGCAAATCCACTCAGCGTTAATGACGACGTCCAACCCTTAATTGGTCCAAGTGAAAGCCCGAGCATGAGAGCAGTGATTGAAAAGGACAGCGACCAAGATCCCAACCAGTCAGTTTGCTTGAACTCTTTTCGCGATTTTTCTTTTTGAGCTTGTGTCTCTGGTGCATCACCACGTTGCTTAGGCAGAACAAATGTAACTACACAGAAGGCTGTTGCAATCAAAATTAACTGGAACCAAAAAAGTGAACGCCATCCAAACGCCGCGATAATCGGGCTACCGAGAGATACTCCAATAACTGGTCCACCAGCTCCAATGAGCGACCACCATCCGAGTGCCTTAACTCTTTCGTCTGGGCGAAAGACTCTGTTAATAAGTGCCCCAGATGCAGTTCCGGTTGCGGCTCCTTGGATACCGTCAAGAGTTCGAGCGAGTAGCAACATATCAACATTGTGTGAAAGCGCCGTCAGCACTGCAGACGCCATTGCGCCAATTAGCCCGAACAGATACAGGCGACGATGACCAAAAATGTCTCCTGTTTTTCCAAAGAGTGGAGCCGCAAGTCCGTATGCAAGAAGTGGTCCAATCATTGTCCACGAAAGAACACTGATGCTCGTGTGAAACTCTGATGCAACACTCGGAAGGGCCACAATAAATACAGTGAATGTGAAGTTAAGTGCGAACAGTCCCGCAAGTAGCGACCACAGAACCCACCACGAGTATTTGCTGGACTTCGCAGCGTGTTCTTGAACACGCTCGCGAAGCATCATGAACCAGTTGAGATCTGAACCCGCTTCGGTGCCCATGGCGCCCATTGCTTCAGCACCGGGATCGCTGAAGGAACTTAGGAGCCCGTCAGGGTCTTGACGGTTGAGGCGTTTGTCGTCCTCAAACTCAGTCATTGTTCTCCCCTGCTAATCAGTAAGTGAATTCTACCGAATGAAGTGCGAGCCAAATACAAAAAGGGCCGGGCACTTTCGCGCCCGGCCCTTTTTGAAAAGAGGAATTACTTCTCTGACTTAACCTTCTTTGCACCAAGTACGAAGTACAGGGCAAATGACAATGCAAAACCAACGAGGAACGTGATGTCTCCGAGGTTTCCATTGTGCTTAGGGAAGTAGCCAACGTA
>CAINVQ010000148.1 GCA_903854175.1 uncultured Actinomycetes bacterium
ACCTCGTGACAGTCATCAAGGCTCCAAGTCCTAGTCCAGGGATATGCGAGATTGGTGGCAAGGACAGTATTTCCGACGCCGAAATGATGGGCATCTACGCCGAGGAAGCAGGGCTAAAGAAGAGAAGGCTCATTCCCGTCCCATTCTTGACTCCTCGCCTTTCTTCTCACTGGGTTGGCATAGTTACTCCGGTCACAGCGAGTCTCGCGAAACAACTTCTTGACAGTTTGGTGAATGAAGTAATTGTTCATGGCACAAAAACTTCTGACACTCTCGGCGAACCCCAGCGTGGAACCAGAGAAGCAATTCAGCTGGCACTCGGAAGAACTGCCAGCAAGCAAGTTCCTACATCTTTCAGTGATGCTGATCTTCGCCCCTTTAAGGCGTACATCACTGACCCTGAGTGGGCTGGTGGAACTGAGCTGCATGATGAGCGAATCAAACGCACTTCTGCAAGTCCCGAACGAGTTTTTGCTGCCGTTACGTCGCTAGGCGGCGAAAAGGGATGGCACCGCGGTGAATGGCTCTGGAAAGTTCGTGGAGCGCTCGATCAAATTTGGGGTGGCCCTGGTGTCAGGCGCGGACGACGTGACCCAGCGCACCTCGAAGTTGGCGACTTCGTGGACTTTTGGCGCGTGGAAGAAATCATCGAAAATAAGTATCTAAAACTTCACGCTGAAATGTTCTTGCCAGGTGATGCATGGTTGGAGTGGAGAATTGAAGCTGTTGGAACTGGAACACTTCTCACCCAGCGTGCGATCTACAAACCAAAAGGTCTGCTTGGTCGCGCTTACTGGTATTCGGTGGCCCCATTTCACGTTCTAGTGTTTCCAGGGCTTCTAAAAGGAATCATTAAAGACGCCTCGTCTCAATAAAAAAGACCCCCCGCAATTGCGAGGGGTCTTTTTAAATCAGATCTACTCAGTCAGTGTCTCCACCAGAAATCTCAGTTACTGACTTCTTTCCAGCAGAAACAAACGGCATCATTGCACGAAGCTTCTTACCAATCTGCTCGATTGGGTGGTTCTTTCCTGCTTCGCGAAGTTCACGGTAGCGAGGACGACCAATTTCGTTTTCCTTAATCCATGCTGCAGCAAATGTGCCGTCCTGGATTTCAGTAAGGATCTTCTTCATCTCAGCCTTAACGCCAGCGTTAATAACGCGTGGACCACTTACAAGGTCACCCCACTCAGCAGTGTCTGAAACGCTGTAACGCATTCCGGTGATTCCTTCTTCGTACATAAGGTCAACAATGAGCTTGAGTTCGTGAAGGCATTCAAAGTATGCCGACTCTGGCTGGTAGCCAGCTTCAACAAGTGTTTCGTATCCTGCCTTAACAAGTGCAGAAACTCCACCACAAAGAACAGCCTGCTCTCCAAAGAGGTCCGTTTCTGTTTCTTCAGTGAATGTAGTTTCAAGAACACCGGCGCGAGTAGCTCCAATGCCGTCTGCGTACGCAAGAGCAAGTGCGTGTGCATTGCCTGTTGCATCGTGGTGCACTGCAACAAGTGCTGGAACTCCGCCACCTTCTGAGTAGGTGCGACGTACAAGGTGTCCTGGACCCTTTGGTGCCACCATCGCAACGTCAACGTTGTCTGGTGGGTTAATAAGGTCGAAGCGGATGTTGAAGCCGTGTGCGAACAAGATGAGATTTCCAGCTTCAAGTCCTGGAGCGATCTCGTTGTCGTAGGTCTTCTTCTGCTCAGTGTCAGGCACCAAGATCATGATGATGTCTGCCCACTTGGAAGCGTCAGCGATTGACATCACCTTAAGACCTGCAGCTTCAGCCTTAGCAACTGAAGAAGAGTCCTGGCGAAGTCCTACAACTACGTTGTAGCCAGATTCGTGAAGGTTGAGCGCGTGTGCGTGTCCTTGCGAGCCGTATCCAAGGACGGCAATCTTCTTGTCCTTTAGAAGCTCAGGCTTTGCATCCTGCTTCTAAAAC
>CAINVQ010000149.1 GCA_903854175.1 uncultured Actinomycetes bacterium
CCATTGCGAGGTAGATGAATTGGGATGGAATCACCCGTTAAGTTTGCTCGCTCTTTTTAAAAAATTTGGGATAGTCCCGTGTGGCTTTATTTTCCAACACATCAGGTAGCGTCGTAAGTCATGGATGCAAAGACTTTTCTTGGTATGACCCAAACTGACGAGAACACGTGGACCTTTGAAGTTACTGAGCGAATCATGACACCTGGGAAATTTATGTTTGGTGGATGTGGACTTGCATCGAGCTTGGTGGCACTTGAAGGCGCGAGTGGTCGACCTACGGTTTGGGCGACTGCGCAGTATCTTTCCTATGCGCCACTCGGTTCAACGGTCAATGTCAAAACCAATCTTGTCGTTGCAGGTGGGCACGTGACTCAGGCTCGTGCCACTGCCTTCGTTGAAGACCGAGAAATCTTGACCGTCAATGCAGCACTCGGCACTGGAACGCTCAGTTCAGAGACCCCGTGGCTCAACATGGTTGAAGTTTCTTCACCCGAAGAGTCACGACCACGAATTATGCCAGAGCGCTTTGATAATTCAATTTTCGATCACGTTGAAACACGCATTGCCCTTGGGCGTAGGTATGAAGACATGGATGGATCTCCCGGATCTCCGGTGTCGGCATTTTGGTCTCGCGTCCCAGGACACATTGAACCATCGGCAGCAACACTCGCAATTTTTGGTGACTACCTAGCTGGAGGAGTGAGTCAACCACTTGGTAAGTACACAATGGGTCGAAGTCTCGACAACACCATTCGCATCGCAACACTTGAACCCACCGAGTGGGTTCTGTGCGAAATGCACATGTACGCGCTGAGCGGCGGCTTCGCACAAGGAACTGCGTTCTTGTGGAGCGAAAAAGGCACGTTGCTCGCAACCGCCAGTCAATCAATCGCCTCAAAACTCTTTGACCCCACGCACTTCTAAAGGACCTTGTGGTCTGGTGTAGATTGGTACCCCTGCGGGGCTATAGCTCAGTCGGTTAGAGCGCGTCACTGATAATGACGAGGTCGTAAGTTCGATTCTTACTAGCCCCACCACTGCAGGCCACAGACTTTGGCTAAATGCGTTAGCGTTTATGCAATTAACCAAAGGATTCTTTATGGCCACCGACCGCTCCTCACTCACTAGTCAAGAACGCGAAAAAGCCGCAGTTTTTCATTCATGGTCTGCCCAGGCAACCATTGCTCCACTCATGATCGAAAGCGCCCAGGGCGTCTACGTAACGGATGAAGCCGGAAAGACCTACATGGACTTTTCTTCTCAGCTCGTTAATACCAACATTGGTCACCAACACCCCAAGGTAATTAAAGCAATCCAGGAACAAGCTGGCAAGCTCGCGACAATTGCTCCACAGCATGGCTATGAATCCAGGTATCGAGCAGCCGAGTTAATTCTTGATCGTTCGTTTGACGGAGCGGCAAAAGTGTTCTTCACTAATGGAGGCACCGAAGCAATTGAGCACGCAGTTCGTATGGCGCGTCTACACACTGGGCGTCACAAGATTCTGAGCCAGTACCGCAGTTATCACGGTGGCACTTCAACGTCAATCAACTTGACTGGTGACCCACGTCGCTGGCCCAATGACAACGGCTCTTCTGGGGCTGTTCACTTTTTTGGACCATTCCTCTACCGCTCAATGTTCAATGCAACGACCGAGCAAGAAGAGTGTGAGCGCGCACTCGCGAATCTTGAAAATACAATCACTTTTGAAGGGCCGTCAGCCTTCGCTGCGATTGTTCTAGAAACAATCCCCGGCACCGCAGGCATCATGGTGCCACCAAAGGGCTTCCTTGCTGGAGTGCGCGCAATCTGTGACAAGTACGGGATTGTTTACATTGCCGACGAAGTGATGTGTGGCTTTGGTCGCACCGGTGAATGGTTTGGTTACATTGGCCAAGGAGTGAAGCCCGATCTCGTGGCCTTCGCCAAAGGTGTTAACTCTGGTTACCTTCCTCTCGGTGGCGTTGTCATCAATGAAGCCATCAGCGCAACGTTCAATGATCGAGTGTTCCCAGGTGGACTTACGTACTCTGGTCACCCACTCGCCTGTGCCTCAGCCGTTGCAGCAATTGAAGCCATGGAGGAAGAGGGCATTGTTGCTAACGCCAAGAAGATTGGTGATGAAGTTCTCCGTCCCGGGCTTCTTGAACTAGCAAAGAAGCACAAAATCATTGGTGAAGTTCGAGGTCTCGGTGTGTTCTTTGCGCTTGACCTCGTAACGGATCGTGACACCAAAGAACCCCTCGCTCCGTACGGAGGAAGCTCTCCTGCAATGAATGAACTCATTGCTGCGTGTCGCCAAGAAGGTCTTTTAATTTTTGCTAACTATCACCGCCTACACGTTGTGCCACCATGCAATATCACTGCCGAAGAAGCGCGTGAAGGTCTGAGCCGTCTTGACCGCGCACTTTCAGTTGGCGACAAGTACTACGTAGGTAAATAGTGTCAATAGAAAAGCTACGCGCCGAAGCTGCGGGTGCGCTACGAGATTTAGGTCATGAGTTTTTACTAAGTGAACTAAACGAAACACAATTAACCAGAATTACTAAACATGCAA
>CAINVQ010000150.1 GCA_903854175.1 uncultured Actinomycetes bacterium
GGCTTCCAGTTACTTCCACGAGGTTGAAGAATGGCAATCAATTCCCCAGCTGAATTTTTCGCAGCAATTTCAGGTGACTCAAACAGCTGAACGATCTGAATTTGCTGCCCCATACGTACACGTCGCTCTTGCTCAGAGTCGAGAACGACTGTTTCCAGACCAGTTACGAAGTCAACTGGTGGACGAAGCACGTCAGTTCCTCCTTCGCTCAGTGAGCTGAGCTGTTCGAGGGTCAGTGCGTCTTTCACATGATGATGCCCACTCGCCTCTCGTCGAAGAGACATCAAGTGACCAATAGTGCCAAGGCGGACAGCCAAATCACTCAAGAGGACGCGAATATAGGTTCCAACAGTGCACTCAACAACAAAGCTCCACTCATTATTTGATGATGTTTGGCTCATGTCAAATTTGGTGATGGTTATTTCTCTTGGTGCACGCTCAATTTCAATGCCTTCACGTGCCAATTCGTAGAGTCGCTTTCCACCGACTTTTATCGCCGACACCATTGGCGGAATTTGCTGTTGTTGACCGAGCATCGCAGTCGCACAAAGTTGCACTTGCTCAATGGAAAGCTGTGGCACTGGAGCTTCAGAGGTGACTTCACCATCGGCGTCAAGTGAGTCAGTGGCAATCCCTAACTTCACAACACCGGAGTAGAGCTTTCGTTCACTCTGGGCAAAACGAATAAGTCGTGTTGCTGGTCCTACGCCAATGATGAGAAGTCCGGTGGCCATGGGATCAAGGGTGCCCGCGTGTCCAACTCGCTTTTCACCAAGGGCCCTCCTGACACGAGAAACAACGTCGTGACTAGTGATGCCCTGAGGCTTGTCTATTAAAAGAAGACCGTTATTTGTCTTCATTGGTTTGGCGTCTAAGGATGTCCTCAACTGCACCACCACTTGAAATTGCAGGGTCTGCCTTGAAGGACAGTTTCGGGGTTCGCTTGAGTCTGGTTTGCGCATTTACTGAAGCTTGAATTTGCCCACGGCATTCTTCAAGAACTTCACGCGCTTCGTCTGTGAGCGAATCGAAGTACACCATTGCTTGGCGCATGTCTGGTGACGTGTCAACACCAGTGACGGTAAGAATGCCCAGTCGGTCATCAAGGTCTGACATACGTGTCATCTCGTCAGAAATGACTTGTTGAAGAATTTTGTTTACTCGAGCGGACCGAGGATATGGGTGGTGACCACCTTCAGAGTGGGCCATGGCTTAGGCCGTGCGAGGAATCTCGCGCTCTTCAAAGGTTTCAATAATGTCGCCTTCTTTGAGGTCCTGGTAGTCGGAGAGTCCAATACCGCACTCAAAGCCAGACTGCACTTCGCGAGCGTCATCCTTGAAGCGTCGTAGTGAAGTAATCGAACCCTTCCAGATGATTGTTCCTTCACGAAGGAATCGAACCTTAGAGCCACGAGTAATAACACCTTCACGTACGTAGCAACCAGCAATCGCACCAATCTTCGGTACACGGAAGATCTCACGAACTTCAGCTTCACCAGTAATGACTTCTTCAAATACAGGAGATAGAAGACCGAGCATCGCTGCTTGGATTTCTTCAATCAACTTATAGATGATTTCGTACGTACGGATCTGCACGCCTTCTTTTTCGGCAAGGTCACGAGCACGCTTGTCAGGTCGAACGTTGAATCCAATGATTGTTGCGTTAGATGCTTGAGCGAGCTGAACGTTGTTTTCAGTGATTCCACCAACACCGCGCTGAACAATTACAAGCTTCACGTCTTCACGCTCAAGCTTCTTGAGAGACTCAGTACAGGCTTCGAGTGAACCCTGTACGTCGGCCTTAAGAACAATGTTCAGTGTGGCAGTTTCTCCACGCTGAATTTGTTCGAACAAGTCTTCGAGTCGAGCACCACTAGTTCCAGCACCTGGTTGGTGCGTAATGAGGCGAGCACGCTGAGCACGAGCTTCAGCAAGTGAACGAGCATGGGTGAGGTCACGAGCAACGCGCATTTCGTCACCAGCAAATGGCGGCTCGGAGAATCCAAGAATCTGCACAGGAGTAGACGGACCAGCTGTCTTGATCTGCTTTCCTTGGTCGTTGATGAGTGCCTTAACTTTTCCAAACGCCGGGCCCGCAACAACACAGTCTCCAACAGAAAGAATTCCCTTTTGAATCATGACCGTCGCCACTGGGCCACGACCACTCTCAAGGTTCGCTTCAAGGACTGTTCCTACAGCGCGACCAGTTGGACGTGCAGTGAGTTCAGCAACTTCTGCCACGAGAAGAACTTGTTCAAGAAGTTCGTCAATGCCAGTTCCTTGCAACGCAGAGATCTCAACACAGATGGTGTCGCCTCCCCACTTTTCAGGAACGAGGCCATGCTGACTCAACTGTTCAAGAACACGGTCAGGATTGGCGTCAGGCTTGTCCATCTTGTTAACAGCAACAATGACTGGAACGTTGGCGAGCTTGGCGTGTTCGATTGCTTCAATGGTCTGAGGCATAACACCGTCGTCACCAGCAACCAC
>CAINVQ010000151.1 GCA_903854175.1 uncultured Actinomycetes bacterium
ACATTGGCGTTGCGGTTGAAGGACCATACAAGTCAGACACTTATCGTTACTAAGAACAATAAAAATAGCCCCGGGGATTTCCCCGGGGCTATTTTTATTTCTAGCCAAGTCCCATTACAAGAGAAATTGCATCAACAGCACTCAGGAATATCCCCGAGTGCTGTTGTGCTTACTTCTGAACTACAAACTTGCTTAAGTTGTGTACGAATACTCCAACTCCAATAAAAAATGTAAGTGGAAGTGCAAAAATAATTACGTGTGTCATTTGAATTCCTTTCTGTATGGGCTCAAAGATAAAGGCGCAGGATATAGCGCGACTTAACTACTCATAAAAGGAAGTTAAGTATTGAGCCGTTTAGAAATTTCTTACAAATGTGTTTTAACGGTACCCAGCAAAGATGTCATCAACACAGCCATCGAGCTGCTTTGGATTGGTAACTCTAAAGAACCATTCATTCGTCATTACTTGCCTGAACTGTTCTTTACCCATCTTCATCCAAAAGGAATCTGCGATCTGAGAAACGTGCGCGGCAAGAGCGTCATACTTTCGATCATTGACTGAAGAAACATCAACGCGAGCACCAATCTGGTCATCAGGAGTTCCCATGTTGATTGGTTCTTCAGGTTCTGGCTCAGGAGCTCGAACGACGCCATTCTTTTCGTCTTCTTCTCGCTTTAGGCGGTCTTCTTCTTCCCAGCGTGCACGGTAGATCGCCATTACTGAATCAGGAACAGCGTTGTAATAGAGCGTTGGCTCATAATCAATCATCGCAAGCGCCGCCAAAGTGATTCGGTTCGCTTGAATGTGATCAGGGTGTCCGTAGAAACCAATTTCGTTATAGGTAACAATTACTTGCGGGCGCTCTTGCATGATGACTTCAGCAAGTTTCTTTGCGGCGTCGCTAACCTCAGCTGCCCAGAAGCAGTCTGGATCAGAGTTTTGTGGCCAGCCCATCATTCCTGAGTCGCGGTATCCGAGACGAACAAGTCGGTCAATCCCGAGGATCTTTACTGCGTTATCAAGCTCAACTCGGCGAATTTCTGCAACCGCGTCACCGTCATGGTGATCCGCATCTGGCTTTGCGCCATCGAGCGCGTCGCCACACTCTCCGTTAGTACAGGTAACAAGAACTGTTCGAACACCTTGTTCGTGAAGAAGTGGGTAGATTCCCCCAGTTGAACTCGCCTCATCATCTGGGTGCGCGTGCACCGCTAGGAATGTCAGGTCAGTCAACGGGGAGTCCTCCAAAAAGATCAGTCGCGTCATCAACGGTTGGAACGCGAGTCCAAGCACGGTGGTAGTACTCCGTGCCAAATAACAGCATAAAGAGTTCTTCGTCCATGGTGGCAATGTCGCCATTATCAATTTGTGATGCGTGGGTAAGTATTGCCTGCTGCTTTACCTTGGCGAATTTACGAACATCCATTGTGGTGTCTACAAAGTCATCAGGGGTGTCAGTAACTGCACGAAGAATCCATTCAGGTAGCTCAAGTCCTTTAGCCTTCGCTGCGGGCAAGAACTCTTGCATGATGCGCTGAGGCATGACTGGGTAGTAAATACGCTGAGGACACAGAGCAAGGTATGCAGCTCTTCCAGTTACGCGATTAGCCATGATGTGGTCGGGGTGCCCGTAGAAGCCATTTTCGTCGTACGTAATAAGAACAGTTCCCTGAACCTCATTAATTATCGCGCCCATCTTCTGCGACGCTTCTTCAAAATCAGCGTTTACAAAAGCCTTAGGGTTACTGAACTGCTCCCATTCAGGTAGCCCCGAGTCGTCGTAACCAAGGTTAAACACGCGACTAAAGCCAGCAAGCTTGGCCGCTTTCTCAAGCTCTTGCGCACGAGTAGCAATGGTCCACTCAGTATTGTGCTCGGGGTCATTTCCTTCACGACCCTTGTCATCACGTCCGAGAGAACCATTGGTGCATGTAATGAGCGTTACATCAAAACCAAGCTCTGCATAGTGCGCTGATACGCCTGAAGTGAAGAGGGCCTCATCATCGGGGTGTGCATGAATACAAACTATTGATTTATTAAAAGCCATGGGACAAGATTACGAGGTTGCGAGTTGAATAATTCGCACCATTAGTAGTGCACCGGCGACAACGAGGTATGTCCCAACGCAACGCAGCAGAATTTTGCGGGCTTTGGTTTGTGGCACTGGAGCCAGGAGCGTTAGTCGAGGGGTACGCCAGTCTCGCTTGTTCACGTCGTAGTGAATCTTTGGCGCAGAACGAAGTAGCCCAATTGGCAGGCCAATAACGAGGCCGGCAGCTCCGGCCACAGAAAGATACGTCAGTAGCTTGATGACGTTAATCCCGGTAAAGAGCGTTGAGACCATCATGGTCACTGACAGAACAACCAACACGGTGACAATGATTGTTGCTACTGCGTTCAACCACTTTGAGTTAACCCATGGCCCGAGAATCTCACGGTCATTGCAAAGAAGTAGAACAAAGATTGTTGTGCTCGGTAACATCAGTCCGCACATTGCCTGCACCGCGAGAGTAATAACACCAAGTGGCGCACCTGGAATAAGCGTCACGACGCCCGCAACAACTAAGAGCCCACCGAATGCTCCAAAGAAGCCCTTCGCGTCGCGAAGACGTGCGTTAAGTGACTGACGTGAACCTGAGAGATCGGCAAACGCGTACGAGCTTGCGAGAGTTACTGCAGCTGCACCAATCACTGAAGCGTTGAGGAGCAGAATCGCAAAGAGCGCACCAGTTCCGTGCCCCACGTAGTGACCCAGCCCACGAGCAACACCCAAAGCATTTGTAAAGGAATTTGTGCCTCCGTGGTGAGAAAGTCCCGCGGCGCTTGCGGCCATTAGTGCTGAGGCGCCAATGACCACAATGAATGAACCGAGCACTGTGTCAACACGTTCGTAATTAAGCCAACGTGGGGTGATCTTTTTGTCAACAATATTTGACTGCTGGAAATACAGCTGCCAAGGGGCAACTGTTGTTCCAATAATTGAAATGATGAGTAGTACCGCACTCGATGAAGCTCCCCCACGAATCCCTGGAACAACTGAATGGTGAATTGCCGTGGCGTAGTGAGGCTTTGAAAGAAGTACGAGGGGCACTACAAAGAGATTGATTGCAACAAAGAGCATCATGAAGCGCTCCCATCTGGCGAATGATCCAGATGCGGTAACTAAAAACAATAGAAGTACAGCTACTGGAACAGAGATGAACGGGCTAACGCCGAAGTAGTCCATTGAGAGTGAGATCCCAATGAACTCAGTGATAATGATCAAGAAATTAAGAAGAAGAATTGATCCAATAGAAACATTGCCCCAGTACTTTCCAATGCGCTCACGAATAAGACGTCCGTGACCAACACCAGTCACCGCGCCAAGACGAGCAACCATCTCTTGGTTGATAACTAGAACTGGGATGAGTAGGGGTAGGACCCACAACAGTGAGTACCCAAAGTTTTGTCCGGCCTGAGCGTAGGTAGAGACTCCACCGGCGTCGTTGTCTCCGACCATCACAATGAGGCCGGGGCCAATAATGGCTAGCAATGTAAGGAAGCGCGCGCGAAGTCCCTTGCGGCTAGTTGCATCGTTTTCTGAAATAGTGCCAAATGCACCACTGATCTTCTGTTCCTTGTGCTGCTCGCTCACGCTCCACCTCCTCTCGTCTCTGTGTGGTTTGCGAACAACCACGCAGAAACCAGGACAGGACTAGAGCGCTGTCAGTGGAATTTTGCGAAGTTGCGTAGTAATTGAGGTGACCTGACGGTCACAACTGGGGGGTTTCAGAAAGGCCCCCTTTGAACGAGACGAAGAATCATGCGGCGCATACTTCTACTCCTCCACCGCAGTCATACCGAACTCACGGCGCCACCCCTGAGGGAGGAGCTCTTCGAGCAGGTCGTCAACTGTTACTACGCCAATCATCTTTCCGTGCTCTGCATCGAGCACCGGCAAGACAGTCAGATTGAAGTCACTCATTTTGCGAGCGACGCGGTGCATATCCCATTCGGGGTGCACGTGCGTTAATTGTGTGCGAGCAACACTGAGTGCAAGGTCAGTGTCTCGAGCGCGAACAAGCGGTGCCAGTGACGATGCACCAATTGGCTGTCCGTTTTCATCTAATACAAAGACAACGTGCAGCGACTCACCTGGGACGTTCGAACTACGAACAGCTTCTAGAGCCTCAGCCACTGTTGCCGTTGCAGGAACCGAGACGAAGTCTGGGTTCATCAGACCACCAGCAGTGTCTGCGTTATATGAAAGAAGGTGTCTGACCTTGGTCTGGTGATCATTTGGTAATGATTCAAGAATTGTTAGGCGACGGTCTTGGTCAATTTCACTGATGAGGTCTGCGGCGTTATCTGGCTCCATGCGAGAAAGTAGACGCGCGGCGTCAACGTCAGTACGGGCTTCTAAGAATTCCAACTGGTGCTCTGTGTCGAGCTCTTCAAAGACGTCGGCTTCGAGCTCGCGGTCAAGTCCCACTGCTTCAATGATCTCTTCGCCTTCTTCGTGACTTGCTTGTTCTACAAGGTCAGCAATTTGAGCTGGGTGAAGTTTTGCGAGCTTGCGGTACGGGATACGAAGTCGAGCAGAAGGAACGTGTCCTACGAACGGCTCAATGGATGCGAAGTCAATAATTGCGTCAGCTTCAATACGCTGACCAAGATTGGTCCCAAGAATTCGACGGAAGAACGGACGACGACCGGGGTCAACACCAACTACTTCCCACTTTCCTTCCATCTCTGCGATTTCAATTTCGTTCGCAATAATGAGACGACCGCGAACCAAGTTAATGAGGTGGCGTGAAAGTAGGTCTTCAGCGAGTAGTAATTCTCCTGGACGACGCTCAAACCTACGAAGGTCGAGTCGCTTTCCTTCAAAGGTCATCTTGCCTTCGCGAAGTCCACCAATCTTTTTAATTGGAACAAAAAGGTCGCGGCCTTCAATGCGAATAACTGCGCCAACGATTGGTGGGTGCGCGTCATTACCGAGTCGCGCGACCAGGTCTTGGACGCGACCAATTCGGTCACCGTTCGAGTCATAGATCGCTCGGCGCAGAAACGTTGAGAGGTGGAGAATTTCAGTCATAGAAAGGCCTTAAGAGACCTACCAAGGCTACCCGTTTATCCTGATGAGCACCAGTGCGTCCAGGTGAACTTACCGTGAACCCTTTTACCGCAAGGGATTACTTAGGAGGGCTTGAAGCTCTTTAGGACCTCAGCGACAAATGAAACGTCATTGTCTGTGATGCCAGCATGGGTTACAAATCGAACGCGACGTGGACCAATCGTGCCACCAACAACTCCGAGCAGTTCCAGCTCGCCAATAATTTGTCGTGCCTGTGGGTGATTGAACGAAACAATATTTGTCTGACACGATGCAGGGTCGTAGTTTGATTCTGGGAATGCCTGAGCAAAAAACACTGCCAACTGCTTGGCACGTGCATGATCTTCAGCCAAGCGGTCAATCATTGTGTCGAGGGCCACAAGTCCAGCTGCAGCCAAAATTCCTGCTTGGCGCATTGCACCACCGAGTCGCTTTCGCTCAATTCGAGCTAACTCCATGTCACTTGCACTTCCAGCTAGCAGTGAGCCAACTGGTGCACAGAGACCCTTCGACATGCAGGTCATAACCGTGCTCGCAGGAGCAGCAAATTCTTTAGCCGACGTTCCAGTCGCTACTACCGCGTTAAAGAGTCGAGCACCATCAAGGTGTAGCGGGAGGTTTCCAATCGCAGCTTTCAGTGCAACAAGGTCGCGTACGTTCCAAGGTGTTCCACCAGAAGGCATGTGCGTATTCTCAACTGTCACCATTGCAATGTGGGGTTGATGATCTACTTCTGCATCAATTATTGAAAGTACGTCACTTAAATTCAGTTGACCACTTGAGTCATCAACCGTTGCAAACTGCACACCGGAGTTTCGTGCGGCGGCACCGAGTTCAAAGCTCACAACGTGTTGATCTCTTCCAGAAACTATTACGTCACCTGGCTTGGTGTTGATGCGTATCGCAATTTGATTAGCCATGACCCCTGAAGGGACAAACACTGCTGCATCTTTGCCAACAATCTGTGCGTAGCGTTTTTCAAGTTCGTTAATGGTTGGATCTTCACCCGAACCATCATCACCAACAACGGCTGAAGCCATTGCTTCACGCATTGCCTGCGTTGGTTGGGTCACGGTGTCACTACGAAGGTCTACGCGTTTGGCCATCTAACGAGGCTACAGGCCAACTTCTAGACTGTCTATATGACTGATCACATCGCCCCTGAAAAGAACGTGCACGACCAATTGGGGATTGAAGTTGTCCTCGCAACCCCTGAAAAAGTTGTTTGCCGGGTTGAAGTAGGCCCACGAGTACACCAGCCATACGGCATTTTGCACGGTGGTGTTTCTGCACTCATTGCTGAAAGCGCCGGCTCGATTGGTGGGGCCACCACAGTTGGTCCAGAGTTCATTGTGGTTGGAACTGAACTCAATATTTCTCACCTGCGCTCCATGACCAAGGGCACACTGACAGCAACCGCAACACCTATTCGAACTGGTCGAAGCGTTCACGTGTGGAATATTGATCTCACCGATGAAAGAGACCGAAAAATCGCTATTGCACGTCTCACATTGCAGGTATTGAAGGCTCCCAGTTCTGCCAACCCTGAGGCCTAGACTTTCATCTAGGAAAAGAGGTCTCTAATGGGCGTTCGCTTTACTGGCTGGGGAATTGGTCTCCCAGAAAACATTGTCACTAATGATGACCTCTCCAAGACCCTCGACACTTCGGACGAATGGATAACTGAGCGCACTGGCATCCGCGAGCGCCGTATTGGCAGCTCAACTCGTGAACTAGCTGTTCTCGCCGCCAAAGAAGCCATGGCTTCTGCTGGAGTGTCGCCCAGCGACATCGACGTTCTGATCCTGGCTACAACCACACCGGAGCGTATGGCTCCAGCAACGGCTCCAATGGTTGCCAATGACCTCGGAATGAACTGTATGGCCATGGACTTAAACGCTGCCTGCAGTGGGTTCATGTACGGCGTACGCACCGCGCAAGGTCTTCTAGAGACTGGCTCCAAGCGAATTTTATTGATCGGTGCTGAGCACCTCTCTGGCTGGGTTGACTGGAGTGACCGCAATACTGCAGTGCTTCTCGGTGATGGTGGCGGCGCGGCAATTCTTGAGTACGACGACAAGAACAACGAAATTCTTTCCTTTGTGCTCGGCTCTGACGGATCAGCTGCAGACATTCTCACTGCACCTCATGAAGGCTTCTTCTACATGGACGGGCCAGAAGTATTTCGCCGAGCAGTTCGAGTAGTTGTTGACTCGGCTGAAAAGGCTATGGCAATTGCTGGAGTAACCGCCGACCAAATAAGCCTCGTGGTCCCCCACCAAGCGAACATTCGAATTATTCAGTCAGCTACCCAGCGCCTCGGAATTGATATGGACCGCACAGTAATTACTCTTGACCGTTACGGAAATACATCGAGTGCATCAATCCCACTCGCCTTCTATGACGCTCTAAAGAACGGTCGAGTTAAGTCTGGCGAATATGCACTCATGACTGGCTTCGGCGCAGGAATGACGTGGGCCTCAGCAGTAATGAAGTGGTCGTAATGAATAGTCCAGCACTCGTTATTTTGGCCGCGGGAAGAGCTCGCCGGTACGGTGGCACCAAGCAGCTTGCCCCAATTGGCATGCACGGTGAAGCGGTTATTGATCTCATTGGATCTGACGCATTTGCGGCAGGATTCGACGACATTGTCTTTGTTGTTAACGCAGAAACCGGACCATCAATCATGGACCACGTGGCGAAGTTTTGGCCTAAGGGACACAAGATCTCTTTCGTTATTCAAAAAGAAATTCGTGGAACGGTTGACGCGGTGCTTACTGCTCGCTCAGTAATTGATGTTTCAAAACCGTTTGGAATCTCAAACGCTGACGATGTGTATGGCCGTGAATCATTTGCAGTGCTCGGGCAACACTTACAGAATTCGGCGAACAACTGCCTCGTAGGGTTTCAACTCGACCGTGCACTTGTTGGAGATCTTCCAGTGTCTAGAGGAACGTGCAACGTGGTGAACGGACACCTCACGGACATTCACGAACGTAGAAACGTACAAGCAACACTCGACGGATTCCTTGCAGATGATGGCCAAGAACCACGAGTGCTGCACCCCCAGTCAACCGTTTCAATGAACCTCTGGGGTTTTCGTCCGGAAATTTGGGACTTAATGCAAGAAGCAGTAGCCAAGCACGACTTTGCTGCTGAGCCAGAAATTCAACTCTCAACATTCGTGGGCAGTATTCTTCACCGCACACCACTTCGCTTTGACGTTCTTCCTACATCTTCAAGATGTATTGGCGTAACGCACGCTGACGATCTTCCCCTTGCTCAGTTGTTAGTGAGAGATGAAATAGCTGCCGGGCAGCGACCAGAATTCGCTTTTAACTGACGCTAGAAAAGCCGAAAAACCCGAGTGACCAGTGAGCGAACTCGCCAGCCCCTCGGGTTTCCCGAAGGCACATCAACGTATC